>VERK01000037.1 GCA_018882725.1 Actinomycetota bacterium
GTCGAGGCCTTGCTGATTCGTCTCCAACTCATGGGCCCTGATGGCAAGGTGCTCAGCGCCGATCAGTACAACCAGATGTTCACGATGCACGCCACCACGATGGTGTTCCTCTTCGTGATGCCGATGGTGTCGGCCTTCGCCAACTACTTCATTCCGCTGCAAATTGGCGCGCGTGACGTTGCCTTCCCGCGCATCAACGCGTTCGGCTTCTGGTGCTGGCTCTTCGGTGGCATCTTCCTCAACACGTCGTGGTTCCTCGGTGGCGCGGCCGACGGCGGCTGGTTCATGTATGCCCCCAACTCGAGCACGTTGTTCTCGCCCAGCCACGGCGTCGACTTCTGGGTTCTCGGTCTGCAGATCACCGGTATCGCCTCGCTGACCGGCGCCATCAACCTCATCGTGACCGTGCTCAACATGCGAGCACCCGGAATGAAGCTCATGCGCATGCCGATCTTCACCTGGATGGCGTTGGTCGTTCAGTTCTTGTTGCTGTTCGCCATGCCGGTCATCACAGTGGCCCTCTTCTTGCTGTCGTTCCAGCGCAGTTTCGATGCCACGTTCTTCGACGTGGCTTCTGGTGCCGACCCGCTTCTGTGGCAGCACTTGTTCTGGATCTTCGGCCACCCCGAGGTGTACATCTTGATCTTGCCGTCCTTCGGCATCGTGTCCGAAGTGATCCCGGTGTTCTCGAAGAAGCCGTTGTTCGGTTATCCGATCGTGGCGATGTCGGGTGCGGCCATCGGCTTCGTCGGATGGGGTGTGTGGGCTCACCACATGTTCGCGTCCGGCCTCGGTCCGGTATCGGTCGCCGTGTTCTCGATGGCCACCATGGCCATCGCCGTGCCGACCGGTGTGAAGATCGTCAACTGGGTCATGACCATGTGGGGTGGCAAGTTGCAGTTCACCACGGCCATGCTCTTCGCCATCGGCTTGGTGGTGCAGTTCACCATCGGTGGTCTCTCGGGCGTGACCCACTCGGTCGCTCCGAGCGACACCCAGCAGACAGACACCTACTACATCGTCGCCCACTTCCACTACGTGCTGTTCGGTGGTGCGATCTTCGGATTGTTCGCTGGCTTCTATTACTGGTGGCCGAAGATGTTCCGCAAGCAACTCAACGAGGGTGTGGGCAAGTGGAACTTCTGGCTCATGGTCGTTGGAATGAACATGACCTTCGGCCCCATGCACATCCTGGGCCTCCAGGGTCAGCCGCGCCGTATGCAGGTCTGGACCGAAGCTCGCGCGGGTGAAGGTTTCTTCAACCTCGGCTTCTGGAACATGATCGCGTCGATCGGTTCGCTCATCCTCGCCGTCGGTGTGCTGACGTTCATCATCAACATCGTGTACACCCACAAGTCGAAGCGCGTCCCCATCGCGCCGCTCGATCCGTGGGATGCTCGTTCTCTCGAGTGGATGACGTCGAACCCGCCGGCTGAACACAATTTCGATGCGATCCCGACGATCAACCACCTCGACGAGTTCTTCCACCGCAAGTACGCGGAAGATCCGACTACGCATTCCATTGCGCAGGTGGCGACGGCTGAAGAGGTGTTGGCCGATCTCAACTCGCGTCCCGACGAGCACATTCACATGCCGTCGCGCTCGTACTGGCCCATCTTGGTGGCCTTGGCGCTTCCGATCATCTGCTACGGCCTCATCTACAACCGCCTCCTGATGGCCGTGGGTGCCGCGTTCTTGTTGCTCACCATGTTCGGTTGGGCCATGGAACCGTCAACGGCGGCCGATGATGATTTCGATCCCCCGACACCTGGCGAAGGTGGCGGTCACACGAAGGAGTTGGCACCCCTTGGCTGACACCGCTGTTGCCCACCACACCACAACGGGCTTGTCCAACAACAAGCTCGGAATGTGGTTGTTCCTCGGATCCGAGTGCCTGCTGTTCGGTGGACTCATCTCCACCTACATGCTGTACCGCGGTCGTACTAACGCGGGTCCGCAGCCCGATCAGATTTACGACATCCCGTTCACGTCGGTGAGTTCGTTCGTTCTTCTGATGAGTTCGCTCACCATGGTGCTGGCGGTGTCGGCGGCCAACCGCAAGGACGACCGCAACACCAATCTGTGGCTCACCGTCACCGCCATTCTTGGCGCGACCTTCGTGGGTGGTCAGGTGTACGAATTCACCGCGTTCTACCGCGAAGGACTGGGCTTCACCACCAGCCTGTTCGGATCGAGTTTCTACACGCTCACCGGTTTCCACGGTGTGCACGTGACCGTGGGAATCATCATGCTGATGGCTCTCGTTGGCATGGTGCGCCGCAATCGCATCCCGGGCAGCAAAGCCGAGACGGTCGAACTGGTCGGTTTGTACTGGCACTTCGTCGACATCATCTGGATCGTGATCTTCACGCTCGTCTACCTGATTCCGTCCTGACCTCCAAGGAACCATTATGAGCACCGCTACCGAACAGCACACCGGTCACGACGATCACGCACACGAGGAGAGCCACGGCGCCTCCGACAAGCAGTACGTGATCATCGCGCTCATCCTGGCTGCGCTCACCGCCATCGAGGTGTCGACGTACTACATCGACTTCGGCCCGCTGTTCATGCCCACGTTGTTCGTGCTCATGATCGTGAAGTTCGTGATCGTGGTGTCGTACTTCATGCACTTGAAGTTCGACAACAAGCTGTTCAGCTACCTGTTCTATACGGGCTTGATCCTCGCCATTCTCGTGTATTGCGGCGCGTTGGCGACCTTCAAGTTCTTCCTGCAGAAGGGCTGATCGTGCTCGCAGCCACGGCGGTCGATCCGTGGCGCTTCCAGTTCCACGTCGAGGTGTGGCTACTGGTCGCGTTCCTCGTGGGCTCGTACGTGTACGCGATGCGGGTTCTCGGACCTCGCGCGGTCGAGCCCGGGCAGGTGGTGGTCACCGCCAAGCAGAAGGCTGCGTTCGTCGGAGGCGTTGTGGTTCTCTGGCTCGGCTCTGACTGGCCGATGCACGACATCGCCGAGGAGTACCTCTACTCGGTGCACATGTTCCAGCACATGGCCCTCACCTACTTCATGCCGCCCTTGGTGGTCTTGGCCACGCCCGAGTGGTTCGTACGAACGCTCATTGGAGACGGTCGCGTGTACAAGTTCGTCCGGTTCATGGCCCATCCGGTGCGAGCTGCCTTCTTCTTCAACGTGGCCGTGATGGTGAGCCACGTTCCTGGTGTGGTGAACGCGTCGGTCTCCAACGGCCCACTCCACTACAGCGTGCATGTGTTCTTGGTTCTGTCATCCATCCTCATGTGGTTGCCGGTGGTCGGACCGTTCCCCGAGTTCCAGATCTCGCCCATGGGCAAAATGATCTACCTCTTCATGAACAGCGTGGTGGCCACGGTTCCAGCGGGATGGCTCACGTTCGCCGAGGGTGTCGTCTACAAGCACTACAACATTCCGTGGCGCGTGTGGGGATTGTCGGTCACCGACGATCAGCAGATCGCCGGAGCCATCATGAAGATCGGTGGTGCGGCGTTCTTGTGGACCATCATCATCGTGATGTTCGTCAATCGTTTCGTGAAGACATTCAGAACCGAGAACGAATCGTCGTACGTGCGTCAGCCGCTCACGACAGCCGACATCGAGAAGGCTTTCGCGGAAACGCCTCCGGCCCGCGAACCCGAGCCGCGCTGACTATTCCCAGCGGAAGGTGAGGGCGGCCGCCACGGGCGCTGCTATCGCCCACGCGCCGAGCACGATCCACGACGTGTCGGGCTGTGAACCTGCCCCGACCAGTGCATCGCGCAACACGTCGGCCAGTGCACCCGACGGTAAGAACTTGGCCACCGCTTCGAGTCCTCCCGGGAGCTCATCGAACGGAACGACCATTCCGCCCAAGAGCAACAACACGATGTACAAACCGTTCTGAGCAGCCAGATTGACCTCGGCGCGCAAGCGCCCAGCGATGAACAAACCGAGCCCGGCGAAGGCGATGGTTCCGGCGCCGACCGCTCCGAGTGCCAGGAGCCAGCGCGCATCGTCGGCGTTCCAGTCGAGGGCGAGCGCGATCGGAACGAGAAGAGCCAATTGAACGACTTCGACCACCATCACGGTGAGCGTCTTGGCGACGAGCCAGCGCGGTCGACCGAGTGGTGTCACCCCGAGGCGCTTCAACACCTTGTAGTTGCGTTCGAAGCCGGTGGCGATGCCGAGGCTCACCATCGAGGTGCTCATGATCGCGAGAGCCACCACACCAGGCGTGAGGAAGTCCATGTGATCGTCGAGATCGGAGGGCAGGACATCGGTGAGCCCGAAGAACACCAACACCAAGACCGGGATGATGATCGTGAGAAGTAGTTGCTCGCCGTTGCGCACCAGGATGCGCAGCTCGGCCCCCAGTTGCGCGCGCAAGGGGCCGCTCACGGCTCGCCTCCGGTGAGCTTCTTGAACACGTCCTCGAGGCTGGCCACACCCGCGCGCAGTTCGATCACATCGATGCCGTGCTCGCTCAACCATACGGCCAGCGCGGCGACCAGACCTTGTGGTGCATCTTCGATCGTGTAGTGGCCGGGTTCGACCTCGTGCAGCCAGTCGGCGATGGACGCGGGCATGTCGGGGAGCGGAAGCGGGCGAATCGTGCGGAGCCGGACCGCCTGACGCGCTTTTCGCACATCGTCGAGAGTCCCCTCGACCAGGACCTTGCCACGATCGAAGATCACCACGCGGTCGGCGATGCGTTCGGCTTCGTCGAGTTCATGAGTGGCGAGGATGACGCCACAGCCCCGCTCGGTGAGCGAGCGGATGATCGATCGAATGGTGTCGCGACCGTTCACGTCGACACCGCTGGTGGGTTCGTCGAGAAACACCACGTCGGGTCGCGACGTGAGTGCCAGAGCGAGCGAGAGCCGTTGCTTCTCGCCGCCGCTCAGCCGCCGCCACGGTGTGCGTCGGCGATCGGTGAGGCCGACCAAGTCGAGGAGTTCGTCGGGTGACGACGTGGCCGAACCCGAATGGATACCGCAGTACTGGCGCACCGTGTCGATGGGCCGGGCTGAGGGATAGATGCCACCTTCTTGCAACATCACACCCACACGGCGATGCAGTGCGGCACGGTCGGCTCGTGAGCCGGCCGGGTCGAGACCGAGGACGCGCACCGTCCCGGTGGTACGTCGACGGAGTCCTTCGCAGACCTCGATGGTGCTCGTCTTGCCGGCACCGTTGGGGCCGAGAACCGCCGTGACCTGTCCGGCCCGGGCCGTGAACGACACTCCGTCAACAGCGGTGACGGCTCGATCGCCTCGGCCGTAGCGCACGACGAGTCCGTCGACTTCGACCACGTTCTCGATGTCTTTCGACGCGAGTCGCGTACCGCGGAAACTCGGGGAGACGTCGGTGGTCATCGCTTCGACATTAGTGGCGGCGTATTGACGAAGGGTCGGCTGAGAGGGTCGGGTAGCCTCCTGTCTCTGTGATCGACGTCCGACTGTTCCGCAATGACGCCGACCGAGTTCGTGCGGCGCTGGCCCGTCGTGGCAAGCCCGACATCATCGAACAACTCGATCGTGCGATTGCTCTCGACGTGCGGGCGCGTGAGATCTCGACCGAACGCGACAACATTCGGGCCAAGGTCAACGAACTGTCGAAGAAGGTGGGCCAGGCCCGTCGCGATGGCGATTCAGCGGCGGCCGACGAGGCTCAGGCGGCCAGCCGGGCGCTCGGTGACGACGAAACACGCTTGGCCGCTCAGGCCGACGAGGTCCACGAGCAGCTTCGCGAGGTGCTGTTGCGCATCCCCAATCTGCCGCATCCTGATGCCCCCGATGGCGCCGGTGATCACGACAATCCACTCGTGAAGGGCCCCCTACAGATGCCGGCCGAGTTCGCGGCCCATCAGCGAGTTCCGCACTGGGACGCCGCGGCCGAGCTCGGAATTCTCGACAACGATCGCGCCACCAAGATCGCGGCGTCGATGTTCACGATGCAGCGGGGTGCCGGTGCGGCGCTGGCCCGAGCGCTGTGTCAGTTGGCGCTCGACCGTAATGCCGATGCGTTCGAAGAAGTTCGTCCGCCCACCATGGTGAGCACGGCCACTCTCACGGCCACCGGCCACCTGCCCAAGTTCGCCGACGATGCGTACGCGATCGAGCGCGACGGGTTGTGGATGATTCCCACCGCCGAGGTGCCGCTCACGTCGATGTACGCCGGGGAGATTCTCGACGAAGCCCAGATGCCGCTGCGTCTCATGGCGTACACGCCGTGTTATCGACGCGAAGCCGGCTCGGCTGGTCGCGACACTCGCGGCATGCTCCGTTCGCACGAGTTCGACAAGGTGGAAATCTTGGCCTTGGCCACACCCGAACAGGCGCCGGCGTTGCTGCACGAGTTGGTCGAGCGAGCCGAGAAGACCATCGCATCGCTTGAACTGCCGTACCGCATCATCGAGATCTGCACTGGCGACATGGGCCAGAGTCATCACCGCAGCTTCGACATCGAGGTGTACGCACCCGGATGCGACAGTTGGCTCGAGGTGTCGTCGGTGAGTTGGTTCAGCGATTATCAGGCGCGACGCGCCGACATTCGATTCCGTCGCACTGGCCAGAAGGGCACCGAGTTCGCCAACACGCTCAACGGTTCAGCTCTGGCCGTGCCGCGTGTGTGGGCGGCCATCGTCGAGAATCATCGTCAGGCCGATGGCAGCGTGGTCATTCCGGCTGCACTGCGCCCGTACATGCGCGGCCTCGAGCGCATCGCCCCCTGACATGAACGCACGCCGCGACGATCACGTACGCGAGCGACGGGTGCAGTACGAGACGGCTGGGCTCGAGCGATCCGATCTCGATGCATCGCCGGTACAGCAGTGGCATCGGTGGTACGACGCGGCGGTCGAAGCCGATCTTCCCGAACCGAACGCCATGGTGTTGAGCACGATCGGAACCGACGGAGTTCCCGATTCGCGAGTGGTACTGGCTCGTGGAGTGGACGAACGTGGCATCGCGTTCTTCGGCAATTACACGAGCGCCAAGGGTCGCGAACTCGATGGAGTGGGCGCGGCGAGCGTGGTGTTCCCATGGCTGGCGCTGCATCGGCAGGTGCGGGTGCGCGGACGTGTGGAGCAGTTGCCGAGTGCCGAGAGCGACCAGTACTTCGCGTCGCGACCGCGTGAGAGCCAGATCGGTGCGTGGGCCTCGCCGCAGAGCGAGCCGATCGCTGATCGGGCCGAGTTGGAGCAACGCGTGGCTGAGATCGCGGCGCGCTTTCCGGGGGACGTACCGCGCCCCGAGTTCTGGGGTGGTTGGCGGTTGGTGCCCGAGTCGTGGGAGTTCTGGCAGGGACGACCGAGTCGGCTGCACGACCGCTTCGTGTACTCACGAGACGGTTCCATCACCCGCCTCGCCCCGTGATCAGGGAATCCAGGTGGATGCGGCCAACGCCAGGGCCGACACCAACGATTCGGTGTGTGGAGTGAGACCGGGGCCTTCCCAGTCCCACCACAACGGACTCGACCCGCGTACTCGCGGCGGAAGTTCGATCTGCACACCCGCGTGAGGTGGCAAGTTCACCGGATTACGGGGATGCATCCCGCGGAGATCTTTCGGAATGCGCTCGATATCGGTGACGATGTCGTAGGCGGGGAGATGATCACGGAGGTGTTGACCCACGTGTTCGGCCAAGTCGCGATGTCGGCCACCCACCAACAACGACGAGAAGAAACCCCAGCGTCCGAAGCCGTGAATGGTGATCACGCAATGCACGTGATCGAAGAACGATCGGAGCTGGTCGGAATGCTCGGGTGACACCTCGATCGACGGAATGTGGCGTTCCATTCCGGTGGGTTGATGAACCCCGTAGTAACTCACCCCGGCTCGCTCGGCCGCGGCCTGGGCGATCACCTCGGTCATTTCCTCCAGCCCGCCACCGTGGTACGCCATGAAGCCCAAGCGGTGGTCGCGATCGTGTCCGCGTAGGACGCAGACCTCCTCCACCTCGGGATGGTCGAGAAGTTCGCGAAAGGCCGACATCTCAGGCCTCGATGCTCTGTCGGCGCCGCTGCTGCACTGCCACGACCACGGCCACCAACACGACCGCACCGAACACCACCGCGAGGAGAGCGCGGTTGTCGTCGATCCATTGCTGAATGGCCTCTTGCCAATCGAGAACGTTGCCCGTGAGTTGGTCGTCGTAACGCTCGCGGATGTCGTTGTACCAGTACCAGGCGAGGTACAAGCCCGACACGATCATCACTACGGCCGAGGCCAACTCGACGTACTTCATTCCGGTGCGCAAGAACTTGAGCAGTCCACCTTGAGCGACAGCCAGTGACACGGTGAGAGCAGTGACGAGTAGTGACATGGCCAATCCGTACAACGCGATGGCGACCAGACCGGTGGCAAATCCTTCGGTGTCGATGGTTCCGAGCACGGTGGCCGAGAACGGGCCGATGGTGCAACCGATCGATGCCACGGCGTAGGCGATACCGAACAAGAACATCGAGAACACCGTGCGATCCTTGGCCCGACCTCCCACGTCGAGTTTGGGTGTGGTGAGAGGAAGCCGGTAGCCGAACAACATGGCGATACCGAGTCCGACCATGGCCAGGCCGATCACGAGCGACACGTACTTGGCGTTCTGATTGATCCAGTCGGTGAACAGACGGCTAATGGAACCCACCAACAAGAACACGCTCATGAACCCGGCCGACAACGACAGACTCACCACTAGCGCGCGGCCCACGGCGCCGTCACGCTGCTCGGTCGGCCGACCATTGATGCCGAGGTAGTACGTGAGATACGTGGGAAGCAGAACGAACCCGCACGGGTTGACCGCGGCCAAAAGACCGCTGCCGAAACTCAGCCAGAGCCGATCGGCGGATGACGCGAGCAGGCTCATGACCACCATCTTGTCAGCCCGTCAGCCGAGCAGGATCGAGACCGCGTCGCGAATCTCGTCGCTCGACAGTTCGCCGGCGATCTGATCGATCACGAGGCCGTCACGCGAGACAAGAAGCGTGGTGGGGTAGGTGGCGATGCCATTGGCCACGGTGAACGAGCCGTTCGGGTCGCGGAACAACTCGTACCCAACACCAACCTCATCAGCGAACGAGGTCATCGTGGCAGCGGAGTCCTGCGGGTTGATACCGATGAAGTCGATGCGGTCACCGAACTCGGCGAAAGCCGCCTGCAGTGCCGGCATCTCGCGCTTGCACGGCTGACAGGTGGAGTACCAGAGATTGATGAGTACCGGTCGCCCGCGCGACAACAGATCATCGACCGTGATCGCGGTACCGTCGGCGGTCTCCAGAACGGCCTGACTCAATCGGCTGCCGGCCAAGTCTTCGTTCACCGCGATTCCGGGCTCTTGGTACACGCCTGGCTGATCGAGCACCACCGAGTCGACGTCGTCGTTGCTGCTCCGTGCGATGAGAGTGACCGCAACGAAGAGAATCACGGCGCCAGCGGCGATGATCGTGAGGACGCGGCGCAGATTCGTTCGCGAGGAGGGCGAAGTCACACGCTCAGGCTAGGGACGGATGTTTCGTGGCGGAGTTTCGATGGAGGAGGTCCGGTCGTGACCCGCGTCTCCTGGGGGGAGGAGAGACACGGGCCCCGACCGGATTCTCCCGGCAATCACGGGCTCGTCTGAGCGTCACCCGCGATCGAGAACTTGGCGACCCTGATCAGGCGACCCGGATGACGACCTCGTAGTCGGTCTTGTCGTCGGGGTTGGTGATGGAGCGAATGGTGCGGTCTTCGTCGATCACGAGCGTGGGCCGTGGCAACACCGCCGGGCGGCCGCGTGGCCTCTTGTTCACGACGATCACGCCGTTCTCGAGAAGCTCGCCTCCCCACACTCCCCACGGCTCGGCACGGTCGAGCGCACCCTGCAGACACGATGCGCTCAACGCACATCGTGAACAGATGGCCTTGGCGCGCGCGATGTCCACCAGGTCGTCGGAGAAGAACAACGGCGTGAGGGTGCCGTGTCCGTCTCCGCAACGCGCGACCGGAGCCACCGCGATCGCGGTGGTCTCGTCGATGTCGTTGATCTCGATGGTCGTCATGGTGATCTCCTGGTTCGTGTGCATTCGTGGCCGGAAAAACAAAAGGGCCGCTGGGATTCGGATCCCAGCGGCCTCGGTGCCTTCTCAGTGCGATCTTTCGATCTACGTGAGTGACTCCCCGAGCCGCTGGGGCGGACGCTTCGTGGTGAAGTACTTGGGTGCACATCCCACGGCGGCCATCACGGCGTTATTCGCGAACATGGCCGGCATGACATACGACTGCCACGAGGACGACGACGAATGACCGGCTGAGCCGGCATGCATCGCAGCGGAGTGGGCCAAAGTCGTCATAAGCGGTCCCTAGGAAACCAGGTCGGGCCCGACTCCGCAAACGAATTAACGCAAATGACCCTCTCAACTGGGCGTTCGCGGCTCACGTGGAGGTCGGGGGCGAGCCGGCCGGCGCCGGCCCTGGGCCCACTCGTACCGCTCCGAACCCCCGGTCACGGTGTATCCACGGTTCTCGAGCATGACCCGAGTGAGGGATTCGGCCTGGAGAGCGGCTTCCTCCGAGAAGAACGGACCTTTGGGGCCGATGTCGGGGCGCCAGGCCCGGAAATAGCGGTGAGCCTCGCGGGAGTACAGGATCCCTGAGCCGCGACGGACACCTTGGCGATGCTGTTCGATCCGCTCGACCACCGGCTTGGTGGTCTGGCCGACATAGAAGTAGCCGGGGCAGTTGGGTTGATGGCTGTTGTCGAGCTCGATCACGTAGATGTGCCAGGTGGTCGTGTCGCCGTTGACGGTGAAGCCCCGGGCCATGAGTCGCTGCACGGTGTCGCGATAGCGGCGATCGGCCTTGGCCTTGTCGATCGTCGACTTCGGGCTCATCAGGTCGTAGCGGATCTCGCCGTACTGACCCGGATTCTTCGAGCGCTTGCGATTCCAGCGCCGCTCGAGATCGGATCCGGGTTCGACGATGGTGATTCCGACGAAGAGTCGCGGAATGCTGCGGTGCCGACGCCGAATGTTCGAACGCTCGGTGTCGAGCATCTCCACGACCTCGATCCAGTAACGGCTCGGAGCCTTCTTCTCGTGTGCATGTGTATGTGTACGCATGCGTTAATTCTCCTGGCCGTCGCAATTGCAACGTCAGGACGAGATCAGGCAGCGGCGCGAAGGAAGCGTCGGCCCGAGAGCAAAGCCGCTGTATAGAGCAGCAAAGCGACGAGCAGAAGATTGCGATAACCGAGAACGAGTGCCGTGTACTCGAGCACGCCACCGACCATCGCACCGATGAGGTTGGCCGCGAAGGCCGTGGTGGAACTACTTGTGGCACGGAAGCGCTGCGCGAAGATCACGTTGGCGATGAAGATGGGAGCGAACGCAATCGCACACGCGGCGATGAGACGCGGCACCATCGGGAGTCCGAGCAGGCTCGACTGCGGAATGAGCCAGCCGACCACGATGGCCAGACCGAGTAGCGCATAAGGGATGATCAGGTTCTTGACGGTGAACCTCTGCGACGCGATCACGGCCAGGATCACGGACACGAGAACACCGGCGAACACGAGCGCGTTCACGAACCAGGTGGTGCCGAACAACAGTGCGAACTGCACGACGTTCTTGGTCTCGAGCAATAGGAAGGCCACACCCATGAAGAACAAGTCGAGGTAGTTGCGCATTCCGCGCAACGGACCACCGACCACCCGCACCAACAACAGTGACACCAACACGATGAGACCGAGGGCCACGAGGTAGAAGGTCGGGATCGACGGGTTCTTTAGGTACGGGAAGGGGCGATCGTCGCTGACCGGGTCGGGTGTGGCCGATGTGCGCACCCATTCGTCGTTGGGCGGGCAATCGACGTTCGATGGCACCTTGCCCACCGTGAGAACAGCCAAGGATGTGCCGTCGAGTTTGGTGACACACGGTGCGTGTCCGAAAGCGTCGGCCAGCGTGGCGGCGTACCGGTCGACTAGCCAGCCCTCGCGGTACAAGTTGTACATCGCGAAGACACCGTCATCGGTGAGGTGATCGCGGTACGCCTCGGCCGCCTCCTTCGTGAAGAGGTAACTCTCCAGACGAATGGACGAAGCGCCCTGTACAAGCGTGAGAGAGTCGGGCAACGCGAGAAGGATGAGGTTCCAGTTCTTGTCGGCTCGCTCGAGGTAGGCGCGGCCGTCGTCGACGTGCGTGTCGACGCGCGGATCGTCGTACGGACGGTTGGGATGGTTCTTCTTGGCGAGATCGAGCAGGCGGTGATCGATCTCGACCGCGTCGACGTGTTGGGCACCGTTCTCCAACGCCACCGCGATGTCGTTACCGCTTCCGGCTCCGATCACGAGGAGATCGTCCACCGGAGCATCGGATGCCAAGTGCTCGTACACGGTTTCGTAGACTGGCCAGTCGGTGGACCGTGTCTGGAACCAGTGCGGCACGCCGTTGACGAGAACCTGAGCGCCGTCGTCGTTCACGCCGTAGTTGGCCTTGTAATACGGGGTCCACAGAACGTTGTCTTCTCGCGACTCGACGCCGAGGGTTCCGAGGAGAACCAGGAGTGGAATGCCGACGAGTGCGGTGTCGCGGATCCCCTTCGGCCAGATGGTCCACACCAAGATCGCCGCAGCGATGAGCGACCACACGATGGGAGGTGTGCCGATGAACGACAAGGCCGTGAAGCCGATGATGCCGAGGAGCGAACCGATGAGGTCGAACTTGTAGGCCTCGAGGTTCTGCAACTGACGGAACGTGACGGCGATTCCGTTACCGATACAGGCCAAGACCAAGGCGACGGCCAGGAATACGGCAGGTAGTGCGAGTTCGCGGGGTGGGCCCGACGGCTTCAGTTCGGCACCGAAGAAGATGAGATCGCCTCCGGCCGACTTCACCGTGACGGGCACGTTGTGCACGAAGACGATGAGCGCACCGAGTGCCAGGGGTGTGAACTTCAGCAGTTCGATACGGCTGCGGTCGGCCCACAAGAACCCGAGACCGATACCGAGAAAGCTGCCCAGCAACACGATGTTCGAGAAGTAGGCGAGGTAGAGGACGTTGCCCCCGAGCCAGCGAATGAGAGCCAACTCGACGAACAGCATCAGGAAGCAGAGCGCAACCAAGCGAATGCGCAGCTGACGGGGCGAAGTCACGGTGACGAAGGTACTGGATTTTTGCCCATGAGCAGGGATTCAGTTGGTGATGTCGCGGGAGGCGAACAGCCGACTCGCGATTCCGAAGAGGACACCCGCCAGCACGATCGACACGATGGTCTTCCCGAGATCGAGACCCGATGTGACGGGCTGTGTTCCAAGTGTCCATTCCCACGGATTGACGGCGCCGACGTGATCGAAGAGTGACACCAAGGG
>VERK01000244.1 GCA_018882725.1 Actinomycetota bacterium
TCGAAGCGCGCGTCAACGCTCTCGAAGGTGGTGTCACCACCGCGATCGGTCTCCCCGGCACGCTCGTCGTGTCGTCGGGCCAGGCCGCCGAGACGCTCGCGATCCTCACGCTCGCCGAAGCCGGTGACCACATCGTCGCGTCGCCGTCGCTCTACGGCGGCACGTACAACCTCCTGCACTACACGCTCCCCAAGATGGGCATCGCGGTCTCGTTCGTCGACGATCCGCACAACCTCGAGCAGTGGAAAGCAGCCGTTCGTCCGAACACCAAGGCCTTCTACGGCGAAGTGTTGGCCAACCCACGCAACGACGTGTTCGACATCGAAGGTGTCTCGAAGGTCGCGCACGACGTCGGCGTTCCGTTGATCCTCGACAACACCGTGCCCACTCCCTACGGCATTCGTCCGCTCGACTGGGGTGCCGACATCGTGGTGCACTCGCTCACCAAGTTCGTGGGCGGACACGGCACGTCGGTTGCCGGCTCCATCACCGACGGTGGCAAGTTCGACTTCTCGAAGTCGGGCCGCTTCCCCAACTTCACCGAGCCCGACCCGAGCTATCACGGTCTCGCGTACTGGCCGGCCCTCGGCGCCGGTTCGTACATCCTGAAGGCTCGCGTGCAGTTGCTGCGCGACCTCGGCATGGCCGTGTCGCCCTTCAATGCGTTCTTGTTGCTGCAGGGTCTCGAGACCTTGTCGCTGCGCATGGAGCGTCACTGGAGCAACGCGCAGGCCGTGGCCGAATTCCTCGCCAAGCATCCGCAGGTCGAAAGCGTCAACTACGCCGGTCTGCCCTCGAGCCCGTGGCACGAGCGCGGCAAGAAGTACTTCGGTGGTCGCGGTTTCGGTTCGGTGCTCGCGTTCAACATCAAGGGCGGACGCGCGGCCGGCGAGAAGTTCGTGGCCGGTTTGTCGCTGCACAGCCACGTGGCCAACATCGGTGACGTGCGCAGTCTCGTGATCCAGCCGTCAACCACCACGCACAGCCAGCTCACCGAAGACGAGCAGAAGTCGGCTGGTGTCGATCCGGGCCTCATCCGCTTGAGCGTGGGTCTCGAGTCGATCAAGGACATCCTCGCCGACCTCGAAGCCGGATTCGCCGCCGCGAAGTAATCAGTCGTCGTTTCGACGCTCGTCGAGAAACTTTTGGAATTCGGCCGCCAGGTCGTCGCCGGACGGAAGTTCGGCTTCGGCTCGGCGGTCGAATTCTGTTTCGAGCATGCGCACGTAGTGGCGCGCCTTGTCGTCCTCGGCCACCGCATCGTCGTGCAGCGTGCGCCAACGGTCGATGTCGTCGGCGAAGTCGGCGTGACGCGTGGGCACACCCAGAACGTGTTCGAGATGACGCAACAGAGCCGCTGACGATTGCGGGTGCTCGGCGTTACCGAGATAGTGCGGAACACCCACCCTGAGCGAGATGGCCGGCAGTTCTTCGCGTTCGAACTGCTCCTGCAGCACACCGGCCACACCGGTGATGCCCTGATACGACGGGCGCGAAAGTCCGAGCGTGCGAGCCAGCACCGGATCGACCGTGCTGCCGACCACCGGTGGCACGCGCGTGTGTGGAACCGCATCGGCTGCGGCCCCGACGGTGACGATGGCCTCGCAGCCGAGGCGTGTGTAGGTGGCGATGAGACACCGAACGTACGTGCGCCACCGAACGTGCGGCTCGGTACCCGTCATCACCACGACGTCGCGCACGGCATTGGGGAAGCGCACGGCGGTGATGTCGTTGGCCGGCCACACGATCATGCGGTCGCCGTCGTCGTCGAGACGGGCTTCCGGCCTCACCTGGGTGAAGTCGTAGAACGGATCGGCGTCGATGGAGCCGATCTCTTCGGACTCGTTGTTGTCGATCAGATGGATGAGGGCTTTGGTGGCGGTCTGGGCCACGTCGAACCAACCCGACATGGCCACCACCAACACCGGTCGCCGCAGGGGAGTGGACACACCCCGCCACTCGAGAACGTCGGCGACTTCCATGAGGTGGAGTCTGTCAGCCCTGCAACTGTTCGACCACTCGGTCGATGCACACGGTGAGTGCCTCGACGTCGTCGGGATCGATGGCCGGGAACATCCCCACTCGCAACTGATTGCGTCCGAGTTTGCGGTAACTGTCGGTGTCGACGATGCCGTTGGCGCGCAGAGCCGCGCACACATCGTTGGCATCGACGCCGCCGTCGCCGGGCGCGGCGATGTCGATGGTGCCCACCACATGCGAGCGCTTGGTCGGATCGGCCACGAACGGCGTGGCCCACGAACGCGCCTCGGCCCACGAATAAAGCGTGGACGACGACTTCTGCGAGCGCGCGTTGCACGCGCTCAATCCGCCGAGTTCGTTCATCCACTTCACCTGCTCGGCGAACAGCACCAGGGTGCCGACTGCCGGCGTGTTGTACGTCTGGTTGGCCACGCTGTTGTCGAGCGCGATCTTCAGATCGAGCGACGCCGGAACCCAACGCTTCGACGCGCTGATCTCGCGGATGCGGTCGAGCGCGCGCGGCGAACAGGCGGCCACCCACAATCCGCCATCGGCCGCGAAGCACTTCTGCGGTGCGAAGTAGTAGACGTCGACATCGCTCGGATTCCAGAGCAGACCACCGGCAGCCGACGTGGCATCGACGACCACGAGCCCGTCGCCGGCCGGACGAGCGAGATTCATCATCACGCCGGTGGACGTCTCGTTGTGCGTGAACGCGTACACGTCCACCGACGGGTCGGCGACGGCATCGGGATGCGTACCGGGATCGGACTTCACCACCCGCGGGTCTCCGAGATGCGGAGCGGCGGCGGCCGCCTCGGCGAATTTCGACGAGAACTCGCCGAACACGAGGTGTTCACTCTTGTCGCGAATGAGTCCGAACGTCGCGACGTCCCAGAACACCGTGGAGCCGCCGTTGCCGAGCACGATCTCCCAACCGTCGGGCAACGAGAAGAGCGAACGAAGTCCGTCGCGCACCGACCCCACGAGGTTCTTGACTGGTGCCTGACGGTGCGATGTGCCGAGCAGCGAACGA
>VERK01000038.1 GCA_018882725.1 Actinomycetota bacterium
CGGCCACACCGACCAGATCATCGTGATGTACGCCGGAAAAATTGTCGAGATCGCCCCTACTGCCACGTTGTTCTCGAAGATGAAGATGCCGTACACCGAAGCGCTCTTCCAGAGCATTCCGAAACTCGAGGAGCCCAGCCACACGCGGCTCACGACGATCGGTGGTCGCCCACCGAATCTCGTCTCCCCCCCGTCGGGCTGCCGCTTCAGTCCGCGTTGTCCGTACGCCACCGACACGTGCTCCACGGTCGAGCCCGAACTTCAACAGGCCGAACCGGGCCACTACTTCGCCTGCCATCACCCGGTGGGTTCCGATCGCTGGAACGAAGTTCAAGTTTCACTGGGTCGTCGTTCGGGAGGACACTGATGGCTGGTACCGGTCAGGCCCATCTCCGCGGCGACGCACTCTTGTCGGTTCGCGACCTCGTGGTCGAGTTCCCGGTCGGCCGCACCGGCTTGAAGGTCAACGCTGTGTCGGGCATTTCGTTCGACGCTCAGAAGGGCGAGACCCTCGGCATCGTCGGCGAATCGGGTTGCGGCAAGAGCACCACCGGTCGCGCCATCATGCAGATTCCTCGCCCCAAGAGCGGCGAGGTCACGTTCGACGGCCAGAACCTCATGCAGGCCGACGCCGAGACCATCCGTCGTCTGCGCACCAATATCCAGATGATCTTCCAGGACCCCATCTCGTCGCTCAACCCGCGACGCAGCGTCCGCGACATCGTGCTCGAACCACTCAACATCTGGAAGGTCGGCACCAAGGAAGAGCGCCTCGCTCGCGTGAACAAGGTTCTCGAAGACGTTGGCATCGACCCGGCCGTGGCCGCCGACCGCCGCGCGTACCAGTTCAGCGGTGGACAGTGCCAGCGCATCAGTATCGCCCGCGCCCTCGTTCTCGAGCCGAAGATGATCATCTGCGACGAGCCGGTGTCGGCCCTCGACGTGAGTGTGCAGGCACAGGTGCTCAATCTCCTCGAAGATCTCAAGCGCGACTACAGCCTCACGCTCATGTTCATCGCTCACGACCTGGCCGTGGTGAAGAACATCTCCGATCGCGTGGCTGTGATGTATCTGGGCAAGATGTGCGAAATCGCACCGAGCGACGACCTCTACCGGGCCCCGGCGCACCACTACACCAACGTGTTGCTGTCGAGTATCCCGGTGGCCGATCCGACCGTCACCGTGGCCTCGCATCGCGTGCAAGGTGAACCGCCCTCACCGGTGTTGCCGCCCTCGGGATGCCGCTTCAACCCACGTTGCCCGGCTGCCACCGATCGATGCCGTACGGAGGAGCCGCAAATTCGCGAAGTGGCTCCCAACCATTTCGTGGCCTGCCACCATCCGATTCACGGCGGCGAAGCTCCGGTGACGGTACGTACTAGCGGTTCTTGAACACGGGCGCGCGCTTCTCCATGAACGCGCGCATCGCTTCACGTGCATCATCGGTGTGCGACGACATGATCTGCTGACGATTCTCCAAGTCGATCGCCGCCTGCATACCCGGAATCTCGAGGGCCGACCACATGGCTTCCTTGGTGAGCGACACTCCGAAGGGCGTGTTGGCGATCACCTGATCGGCCTTGGCCAGAGCCGCTTCCATGAGTTGATCGTCAGCGACCACGTCGACGAGCAACCCGATCCGCAACGCTTCGGCCGAGTCGAAGATTCGGCCGGTCAACATGAGCTCTTGTGCCCGAGACGCACCCACGATGCGCGGCAAGAGCCACGACGTACCGATGTCGCACGCCGAGAATCCGATGCGAACGAACGCCACGTTGAACTTCGACGACTGGCCACCCAGGCGAATATCGCTGGCGAGCACCAGGGCCAATCCACCGCCCGAGGCGGCACCGTTCACCGCCGCGATGATGGGCTGTGGGAGTGCACGCATGTGGGTGACGAGGCTCGCGATGTGCTTCTGTGTGGCCAGGCCGCGCTGGGTGGGTCCGAGGTGAGCCGAGTGCGGCGGATCGCCGTAGCCCGTGAGGTCGAGCCCGGCGCAAAAGCCGCGGCCCGCACCGGTGAGAATCACGACGCGACATTCGGAGTCGACCGCGATGCGGTCGAGATGGGCGTGCAGATCACTCACGAGTTCGGACGTGAGTGCGTTCAATCGGTCGGGCCGATTCAGACGCAGGACTTCTACACCGGGCTGGGGCTTTTCGACCACGATCACTGAGCTCATCTCCGCAGTTTGGCCTTCCCGGAGCCTTCCCAACGCATCGTGTTAGCGTCTCCTTGCTCGCTTCGGCTGGCCGACCCATGAACGATTCGCGCGACTCACTCGTCTGGCGACTGGCCCTCCGGCACGCCACCATCGCCTACATCGTGTCGCGCCTGTGCGTCATCGCCGGGGCGGCCATCGTCGGCGCCGAACTGCGAGCTGACGACAACAAGATCCGCGAACGACTGATCTGGGGCTACTTCACCAAACCCGACCCGCACGCGCGCGAGGCCGTGCTCCCCCGCTCGGCTACGTCGATGATCCTCGACGTTCTCACGTCATGGGACGGCATTTGGTACATGCGCATCGTGCGCCGGGGCTACCCCGAGTTCGTACCCGCCGGCATCACGTACGACGACCCCGAGGCCCGGGTCGCCTTCTTCCCGGCGTACCCCGGACTCGTTCGCGCTGTCGACCGAGTTCTCCCCGGCGGCGACACCTTCGCCGCACTGTTCGTGAACCTGTTGCTCGGCGCGGTCTTCATCGTTCTAGTTGGTCTTCTCACTCGCGCTTGGTTCGGCGCCGAGCACGCGCGGGTGGCCATGGTCCTCACTGCGATCTTCCCTGGCAGTTTCGTGCTGTCGTTCGCCTACAGCGAAGCCCTCCTCCTCGTATTGGCGGCGGCGTGTCTGTTGGCCCTCACCCGCGAGAAGTGGTTACTGGCCGGCCTGCTGGCCGCTGTGGCCACCACGACTCGACCCAATGGCATCGCCGTGGTCGCCGCCTGCGCCATCGCATCACTCATCGCCATCAGAACCAAACGTCAATGGTCATCCCTCGTCGCACCTCTGCTCGCACCGGTCGGATTCCTCTTCTTCCAGTGGTGGATCGATCGCCACACCGGCGAGTCGCGCGTGTGGTTCCGCGTGCAGGGTGAGGCCTGGAAAGAAGGAGCGTCGTTCGGCCTCACGGCTATCCGCAACACCCTCGAAGCGTTCACCAAACCGCTCACCTCGCCTACCGACCTCATCACGGCGGTGTCGTTCCTGTGCACCATTTTCTTGGTCTGGATCGCCTGGCGCCGCGGACTGCCTCCGGTGGCCGCCGCGTACAGCGCGGTGATCGTGGCCCTCATGCTTCTGCCCGCCACCGTCACGGCTCGGCCGCGCTTTTTGTTCACGGCCTTTCCGCTCGTGATCGTGGCCGCTCTGTGGCTCGACACTGACAAGCGCAAGCATTGGTGGCCATACGTGATGGCCACGTCCGGCGCCGGGTTGGTCGCCCTCACCGCGCTGTACGGCGTGTACGGAGCGATCCCTTGAGCCAACGAGTGCGCCGGATCTTTCTTCTGGCCGCCCTCGCCTACATCCCGTTGCTGGCGAGTGCACCGGGTCGTGTACCCGGTGACACCAAGTTGTATCTGTACCTCGATCCGGGGCGATTGATCTCCGACTCGATCTGGTCGTGGGATGCACGCCAACTTGGCGGCTGGGTGCCGCACCAGAACGTCGGGTACCTGTGGCCTTCCGGTCCGTTCTACGCGGTGTTCGATTGGCTCGGCGTTCCGGACTGGATCACCCATCGACTCTGGACCGGATCACTCCTCTTGTTGGCCGGCCTCGGTGTTCTCTGGCTGGCGCGGGTGCTGCGTCTGTCGCCCACCGCTGGATTGTGCGCCGCGATTCTCTACCAACTCTCGCCGTACGTGCTGCCCTACATCTCGCGCACCTCGGCGCTGCTGTTGCCCTGGGCGCTCCTCGGTTGGCTCATCGGAGTCACCATCCGCATCGCTGAACGACGTGAAGCCCGACTGATCGGTCTCTTCGGACTCTTGATCGCGTCGACTGGCGGGCTCAACGCCACCGCTCTCTTGATGATCGCCCCAGCTCCGATCATCTGGTTCGTGGCAACTTCCCGGGGCCAGTCGTGGCGGCGAATCGCGTCCACGCTGTCGATTCTCGGTGTCGTCGGATTGGGCGCCAGTGCGTGGTGGTTGGCCGGTCTGCGCGTGCAAGGGGCCAACGGTGCCGCCGTGCTCTCGTACAGCGAGACGTTGGTGTCGACCGCGGCGACGTCGAGTTCGATCGAAGTACTGCGCGGCCTCGGTTACTGGCTCTTCTACGACCGCAACCACGTGGTCGCTCTCACGTCGGCGGCCACGCCGTACATGGGCAACCTCTTCGTGATCGCCGCCGCCTTCGCCATCGTCGTGCTCGGACTCCGCGGACTTCGCTGGCTGCGCACCGAGGCGCGCCGCCCTCTGGTGACCATGTTGCTGGTCGGTGCCGTGCTCGCCGTCGGCCCGTATCCATTCGACGACCCGTCACTCTTGTGGAAACCGGCCACCGACAATCCGACCAGTGCACTGAGCCTGGCTCTCCGTTCGTCCACCCGCGCAGTGCCACTCGTGATCCTCGCGCTCGTCATCGGAGCCGGCCTCTCACTCGAGCATCTCGCTCGCAATCGTCGTCGCACCCATGTGGTCGCCCCGGCTCTGGCTCTCGTGATCGCCGTCGTCAACCTGCCGGCACTGGTCGGTGGACGACTCGTCGATCCGGTCATGGAACGGCCGAACGATCTTCCCTCGGCGTGGACAGAAGTCGCCGATTACCTCGACGCGCGCGTGGACGCCGGCTTCACGGGTTCGGTGCTGTTGGTGCCAGGCATCGAATCGGCGGCGTACCGCTGGGGCTACACCGTCGATCCGATTCTTCCCGGACTCACCAAGAAGCGATTGCTGAGTCGCGATTGGCTGCCACTCGGGAGCGCCCCGCACATGGACCTTCTCTACGCGCTCGACGACGCGTTCCAGAACGGCGACATCGACCCGGCTGCGGTGGCCCCAGTTGCTCGACTTCTCGGCGCCGACACCGTGATGGTCGTGAACAGCCACCAGTACGAGAGGTTCGGCACCATCTCACCGGCGCGCACCGCATCGCTCGCTCTCGACCACGCCGTCGGCCTCACGCATCTCGCCGACTTCGGATCGCCCGAGATCAACACCAGCCCGCTCTGGTCGGCTGAAGACACGTTGTATCCGGCCACACCACTTCCCGAGATCAGCCTGTACGCGGTGGAAGGCGCGAGTGGCGCCGACCGCGTACTGGAGAACCCGACCGTGGTTCTGGCCGACGGAACCGGGCTCGTCGACATCGCTCCGCTCGTGAGCGGACCCATTCTCACCGCGGCGGCGCTCGACGACCGGTCGCTACAACGAGCCCTCGAATTCGCACCCGACCTGGTGATCACCGATTCGAACCGCAAACGAGCCCACCACTGGCGCAGTTCACAAGAGGTATGGGGTGCAACCGAATCACTCGACGGTGTGATCTCCACCGCCGACGTCTTCGATCAACGATTGCCGGTCTTCCCCGATCAGACGTCCGACGATCAGACGATCGTCGCGCCGTCCGACATCACCGCGCGGGCCACGGCGTACGGCTACGAACTCACGTACCGACCCGAAGCGCGTCCGTCGATGGCCGTCGACGGAGACCCGACCACGGCGTGGGTGGTGGGCGAACGGCGTGATCCACGCGGCCAGATCATCACCCTCGAAGCCCAACAACCTCTCGACGTACTCGACCTCGTCCCGGCCGACTCCGATCGACGCATCACTCGCATTTCCGTGCGGGTCGACGGCGGCCCATGGTCGGCTCACGACACCAACGGCACCTCCCGTATCGAACTCGAACCCTCGGGTCGCATCGTCGACGTACGCATCGATGACGTCACCGCGGGTGGAACCGGAGGGGTCGGCTGGGCCGAGATGGTCCCGATCGATCGGAGTCGGGCCGAGTTCGTGCGCGCACCTCTCGCATCGACCCTTCCCGCCAACAACGCTCCCACGAGTTGGATCTTCACACGGCTCACGGGCGACCCGGTCGATCCGTGGCGCAGCGATCCCGAAACAGCGATCCGTCGCCTCTTCGACTCACCTCGCGACGAGTCGGTTGTCATCGAGGCGATGGTGCGCATCGATGCTGGTTCATCGTCATTGCTTCCCGATCTGACGGCGAGCACGGTGCTGTCGCGGGCCGCACTGCCGTGGCACGCCATCGACGGCGACGACCGCACCGCGTGGTTCCCCGCGGTGGGCGATGTGACGCCTTCACTCACGGTGCCCGTGATGGCCGACATGGTGTCGGTACGACTCACCGGCGGCGCATCGCTGCGGGCCCGAGTCGACGACACAGTCATCGACGTCACGAATCTCGGTGACGGAAACTTCGACATCGTGGTTCCGGCCGGGACGCGCGCGATCACCCTTCTTCTCGACCCGTCCGGCGCGACGCCCCGCCGCGACAGCCGAACCGGCGACCTGATCACCCCACCAGTCGGAATCGTCGAGATCATCGGTTCGGAATCGATCGATCTCGGCGAGTCGTTCAGCGTCGATTGCCGCGACGACGTTCTCACTCTGGACGGTCGGGCGATCGAGTTGAGTCTGACCGGAACACTCGGCGACGTCGTGGCCCAACGTCCGATCGCGGCCACCGCCTGCGGAGAACCGATCTCGCTCGCGACAGGCGATCACCGCCTCGAGGCCGGCCCGAGCCGCCGATCGGGTTGGAACATCGACCAGATCGTGCTGCGCTCCACAAACGCACGATTCGCATCGGTCTCGTCGGGTGATTCCGATGTCGTGGCCGAGGTCGATCGGGCCAACCGCACGTACACGGTTCCCCCGTGCCCCAAGGGCTGCTGGCTCGAGACCCGCGATGGCTGGAACACCGGTTGGTCGGCGACGATCGACGGCTCCGCGCTCGAAGAACCCGTCGCATCGGGAGGTGGACGCACCACCTGGTGGCTCGAGCCATCCGACAACAGTCGAACGATCGAAACGTCGTGGACACCGCAGCGCACACTGTGGTTCGGTCTCGGACTGTCACTGCTCACCGTGTTGTTGTGCTGCGCACTCGCGGTGTGGCCGGCTCGCCGACGCGCTGCCATCGCGACCCAGACCTCTGCTCCCATCGTCGGCTCTCGTGCTTCGCAGCCACGCCGACTGGCCCTCACGACGGCCGTCATCACCGCCGTCGTGGTCGGTCCACTCTGGGCAGTCGTTCCGCTCGTCCTGGCCCGCAAGAACTTCGCCACCTGGGCTCGGCGAGTCGGTGTAGCACTCATCGTGCTGGCCGGCCTGTTCGTGTTCGCCCAACAGATCCGCACCGGTGCCGATCCCGGATTCGGTTGGCCATCGGTGTTCCGACGTGCGCATCGACCGGCCCTGGTCGGCCTGATCCTCGTCACCCTGGGCTGGTGGGGACAGTCGAACGCCAGCGACTCGCACCGTAGGATGAGCGACTCGTGAGCGCACAACCGTTTCCCTGTCTCTCGGTCGTGGTCCCGTGCTACAACGAAGAGGCCACCATCAAGACCTTGGTCGACCAAGTGTTGGCTTCGCCGTGGGTCGCCGAGATCGTGGTGGTCGACGACGGTTCGTCCGATCGCTCACGCGACATCCTGGCCAGCCTGTCCGATCCGCGCGTGACCGTCGTTCTGCACGAACGCAATCAGGGAAAAGGTGCCGCTCTGCGCACCGGGTTCACGCGCGCCACGTCCGACTACGTGATCGTGCAGGACGCCGACCTCGAATACGACCCGGGCGAATACGGGGTACTGCTCGAACCGTTGCTCGATGATCGTGCCGATGTGGTTTTTGGTTCGCGTTTCCTCTCCGGACGCCCCCACCGCGTGCTGTATTTCTGGCACAGCATGGGGAACAAGTTCCTCACTCTCATGTCGAACATGTTCACCGACCTGAACCTCACCGACATGGAGACCTGCTACAAGTGCTTCCGCCGCACGGTCATTCAATCGATCGCCATCGAGGAAGACCGGTTCGGGTTCGAACCCGAGATCACAGCCAAATTGGCGCGCGGCAAGTACCGCATCTACGAGGTCGGTATCTCGTACTCGGGCCGTACGTACGCCGAGGGCAAGAAGATCGGCTGGCGCGACGGTGTTCGCGCGGTGTACTGCATCATCCGCTACTCGGAAGTCGGCTCGAAGGTTCTGGGTCGCGTCGAGTCATTGAAGAACTCGCGCTGACTCAGGCGGCGCCGCGGAGTCGGCGCCAGCGATCGCCGATCCCCCACCGGGTCACCAAGATCATCGACTCGGCGATGATCCGACCCGACATCTTCGACGTTCCGTACTGACGGTCGACGAACAAGATCGGCACTTCGACGATTCGTGAACCGCGGCGCGACAGCCGAACCACCAGCTCGGTGAGAAAGGCGTAACCCTCGGCCCGGGTGGTGCGGGGATCGATCGCCGCCAGCGCCGAGCCACGGTAGGCCCGGAAACCCGACGTGCAGTCGCGAACCTTCACCCCGAGCACGAAGCCGGTGTAGAGATTGCCCCACTTCGACAACAATCGCCGATGGAGCGGCCAGTCCTTCGTGCCTCCTCCGCGTACGTAACGCGAGCCGATCACGGCGTCAGCCCCGTCATCGAGCGATCGCAGCATGATCGGGATCACGTCGGGGTCGTGCGAGAAATCACAATCCATCGACACCACGGCGTCGAACCCTTCGTCGATCGCCAATCCGAATCCGTGCCGATACGCGCTACCGAGACCGTTCTTTTCGGCCCGGTGCACCACGCGAACACCACCGACTTCGGCGGCCACCGACTCGGCAATTCGGCCCGTTCCGTCGGGCGAGTTGTCGTCGATCACCATGACGACCGCATCGGGAACCACTCGGCGCAACGCCCGGAGCATCCGCTCGATGTTCTCGCTCTCGTTGTACGTGGGGAGCACCACGGCGGTCGGCACGATCGACCACCCTACCGAACGACTTGGGCGTGAAGAGGTGACAGCACTCCCTCGGCCAGGGCATCCCAGGTCAGTCGACGTGCTCGGCTCTCGGCGTCACGCGACAGTTGCTCACGTCGCTCGGAGTCAGTGAGCACCTGCACCAGTGAACGATGCAATTCGTCGATCGGTGCGAGCACCCCGGTCACTCCGTCGATCACCGAACAGCGGTGACCGCTGATGTCAGTGGCCACCGCAGGTGTGCCGCAGCCGGCTGCTTCGGTGAGGGCCAGACCCCAGCCTTCGGCGAGGGACGCACTGGCCACGATCCATGACCGGCGATAGTGATCGCGCAAAGCGTCACGACTGATGCGTCCGGCGAAGTCGATCCACGAACGCGCGTCGTGGGCGTCGACCCAGCGCTCGAGTCGCGATCGCTCGGGGCCGTCACCGACGAGAGTCAATCGAAGGTCGGGCACGGTGTGGCGAGCGATCGCAACTTGATCGAAGAGGCGATCGAAACGTTTCACTGGTGCTTGACGTCCGACGGCGAGGATCGACGGAAAACTCGTCTTCCCGACCGTCGGGTCGGACGAGAAGAAGTCGTCCACGCCCACTGGTCCAGTGATCACCCGGTCGGGCTTCCACCCGAGCTCGATGAGTTCGTGTCGCGTGTCGTCCGACGTGGTGACAGTCGGCGTGCCCCGATAGGCCGGCGGCGCCCACTTGGTCTCGAGCGCGCGGCCGACGGCCGCGATCGGACCCGGGAACACCTGATTCCACATCGGGCCGTGAATGTGATGGAGGATGAGAATACGCGGCTTGCGGCACCACACCGGCGAGAACCACGGCACGCCGTTCCAGATCTCGACCAACGCGTCGTACCGACCCATGCGCCCGATGATTTCGGAGGCGATGGTTCGCGGGAACACCGACATCCGTCCGCCGCGACGCACCACGTCGTAGCCATTGCGTCGCGCGACGGAAGGAAGTCCGTCGGCGTGCGATGTGCGGTGCAGTACCTCCAAGCCCGCGGCCGCCCATCGCTTCATGAATTCGTCGGCGTGCACCTCAGATCCGCCGGCTTCGCGATCGTCGAGATCACGCCAGGCGAGCACGTGCACTCGTCGCACTCCACGCGCGATCATGCCGTCGACCATCGACTGGAGATCGCTCACGGGTACAGCGGCGCTCCGACCGGAACCCGGAACACCGCTCCGGGCAGACGAATCTCGTTGTAACGGTTCACGAGTACGTCGAGATCGGCCGGTGACTCGACGTTGTACACCACCTGCGTGTGCCCGTACTGTGAGTCGAGCAGGGTGACCCATTCCGGGTGACCCAACTCTCGGATTCGCTCTTCGATGCGGAGTCGCAACTCGTTCGATTCGGTGCGCTCGTCAGCCGAACGTGGGTCGTACTCGGCCAGCATCTCGGCATCGCCGCGTTGCGAAAAGCGCTCTATGTTCTCGGCACCGACCACGAACCAGAGCACGGCGTCGGCCTCACGCTCGTCGGTCATGGATCGATACGGTCGAACAGTGGCCTTCGCCCACGGGTCGACTTTCAAGGTGTCGCCGCGCTTCTCCATCTCGAGCACGAAACCGAAACCAGTACCACCCAGCGACGCCGGATCGTGCCAGCGCAGCAAGTACACCGCATCGCGATCGAGTGATGGTGCGAGTTGCGCGCCGAGATTCGCCACCAGTCGCGAGTCGCTTCGGTACGGCAGGTCGGCCCCGGCCGAGGCCACCGAGCCGGCAACGGCCACACCGAGGACGGCCGCGCCAAGAGCAGCCACACCGACAGTCGTGAATCGACGACTTGCGGCGACGTCGATCGCGATCGACCACAGCGACGCGACCATCCAGAACGCGGCCAGCACCCACGACCAGCGAATGACGTAGTCGTAGAAAGTTCCGAACACCCGCGACGTCGCGTAGAAGCCGATGAGCGTCGACCAACCGAGCACGACGTACAGCCGACCCAGGTTGCGGTCGCGATGACGACGCCACGCAACCAGACCAACGAGCACCACCACGACGAACGCGATGAATCCCCACCACCGGGGGTCGTCGGTCGGATCGCGGCCCGGACCGGTCACGAACGGGCCAGCCAGGTTGAACTCGCCGGCCAGAGCGCGAAACGCGGCCCGAAGTCCAACGGTTTCGTCGGGCGGATTGGTGAAGTGCTCCCAGACTCGTCGCAAGTTTCCCGGACCTGGCTGTAGTTGTTCGATCACGGGCGGCAACCACATCACGAACGAGACCGCCGTCGACCACGCCACCGGACGACGCCACGCTCCCGAGCGGCGCGTCGTCCAGACGAGCCAGACCACCAGCGGCACGAGGGCACCGGCCACGAGCGGCACGTAGCTGATGTGCGTTTGTAGGCAGTGGTACCCGACGGCCACGGCCAGCGGAAGGGCCCGGTGGTGTCCGAGGAGAATGCCAGTGACGAGAACCAGAAAGAGCGTGTAGGCGAACACCGGAATCCATGTGTTCCATGGCTCGAGGAAGAATCCGGGTGCGAGTGAGCGCACCATCACGGCCAGAAGGAGCGCGGTGATCGCGGTGGCTCGCCATCCGAACCAACGACGTACGAAGAAGAGCGTGGCCAGCACACCGGCCATGTGCACGACGAGGGTCGACACGATCACGCTGACGCTCGAGCGAAACATCGCGAGGTACACCGGATACAGCGCGTAGGCCATGGACGGCCCCGGCTTGTAGCCCTGATCGTTGATGTCGCGACCGACGCGGGCCGCCACACCGACCAACGGTGGGTTCTCCGGAATGCCGCGCATCATGAGTTCGGCCAGCGACATGTCACCAGTGGGATGCCAATCGACGAAGAGATTGGACGCAACGGCCACGATGGCCGGCAACATCACGACCACCGTCATCAGCACGAGCGTCACGAGCGGATGACCGAGCGCCCAGTTCCGTGCGCGCACGATCATCGGACGGCCGCCACGGTCATCCGCGCCACGCGTTGGTTGCCCGACTCGGTGAGACCAGTCGCGTCCCACGCAACGATTCGACCGCTACTCGGACAGTCGTCCCACCACAGGCAATCGACCTCGGAACCGACGTCGCCGAGCAGACGCGCGGTGTCGATCACACGAACGTCGGATCGATCGCTCAGCTGTCGCACGAACTCGCTCTCGGCCGGCGTCGCATCGGGCCAGGCCACGACAGCCAAGCGAACGTCACCGGAAGCGCGAACCGAATCCACCAGATCCGTGTCGAGCGCGCACGAGGCGTCGCTCGCCGGCGCCACCACCACCGCCCGGTACGACCCGCCGGCGAGTTCGGTCCTCAGCCGATCGGACACGTCGCACCAGGAGTCGGCCATCGCTGACCACTCGGTGGTGAAGCCGTTCTCGCGCAACCGACGATCGAGAGGCTCTCGACCATCGGCGAGACGCTCCCCACCGACGATGAGCACGGTTGTCGAGCGATCACTCAGACCCGGCCACCACCACCAGAGTGCGACCGCGAGGGCGAGGACGCCCACGATCGCGGGGCGGGCGAACCGGTTGCGCATCAACGGGCGACGGTACCACCGCACCTTCTCGTCCGATGGCCAAGCAGGCTCTGCCACCAGGTGTTTGTCGTAGTATCGGTCAGTCCTTTCGGGACGTTGGACGACGATGCTGGGACCTCGACAGGACGATCCCGCCCTCCCCCGCGCGGGATGGCTGATCCTCGGGCTCGGCGTCGCCCATCTCCTCGAACGGTCACTGGCGGCGGGCGACGCCGTGTCGTGGTCGGGCTGGTTCCAACCCCTTCTTCTCGTGGCCGTGGTGGCGATGACGCCCATCGACGGCTGGACTCGCCGGCGCGTTCTGACCGGCCTCGCGTTGTGGTGGTCGGTCGTCGCCATCGCCGTCGTCACTCACGCCGCCACCACTCCGACGCCACGAGACCTGTTGGCCAGCCTCGTCATCTTCCGCACACCCGACGGTGCTCTGCCGGGACTGGAGATCGGTCCCCTCGTCCTCAGCGCGGTTCTCTCACTCGTCGCGTTGAGACGGTGGCGTCCCACCGCGCTCGTCGTGCCCATCGGGCTGATCGCGATCGGTCTGGTAGTCCAGTGGGTCGGCGGCGATTTGGCCACCTGGCCGCTCGGACATCTTCATCTGGTCGGCCTCGGATTGCTGGCTCGCCGCTGGACGACAGGTCTCGCCCGCACCAACGTTCGGCAACTGCGTCTCGCCCCGCTGCTCTGGATCACTCCGGGCC
>VERK01000245.1 GCA_018882725.1 Actinomycetota bacterium
TGATCCGATCCGACCGTTCGTTCGACTCTGAAGCACACTTGAGTCGATGACGGTCGATACACGGGACTCGAAGGGGACCAGCGGAAACGCTGGTCCCCTTTCCGTTCTCGAACCGGTCATCGACATCGGCGATCTGTCGAAGACCTATCCCGGTCAGGTCGCCCTCGATCACGCGTCGTTGCGAATCGCGCCCGGCGAGATCCACGCACTCGTGGGCCAGAACGGCTCGGGCAAGAGCACACTCATCAAGTTGCTCGGCGGCTACGTAAAGGCCGACCACGGCGCCGACGTTCGTCTGCTCGGCAAACGCGTTGACCTGTGGTCGATGTCGAACGACGACCGCAAGCTCATCCGAATCGTCCACCAGGATCTCGGTCTGGTTCCGACGCTGTCGGCCATCGAGAACCTCGGTCTCGGTCGCGGCTTCGACACCGGCTTCGCCGGACGCATGCGTTGGCGCGCCGAGGCCAAACGCGCTCAAGAACTATTGCTCCGTTTCGGACTCGCTCCCGACGTTCGTCAGCCCGTCGGCACGTTGTCGGCGGCCGAGCGCGCTGCCATCGCGATCGTGCGCGCACTCCAGGACTGGGACGATTCCACCAAGGGCCTCCTGATTCTCGACGAGCCCACCGCATCTCTCAATCGCGGTGAAGTCGACGCCCTGTTCCGCGAAGTCCGCCGGGTCGCGTCGATGGGTGTCGCCGTTCTGTTCGTGAGCCACGCTCTCGACGAAGTACTCGACCTGGCCGATCGCATCACGGTGCTACGCGACGGCAAGGTGGTGGCGAGCGGCGTCGAGTCGTCGACGATGGACGCGACCAAACTCGTCGAACTGATCGTCGGACGAGCGGCCACCGATCTCTATCCGACCAAGCGGCGTGTTCCGAGTCGCGAACTCCTCGAAGCCGAGATGATCTTCGGCATCACCCTGCGCGGCCTCACGTTCAAGTTGTACGAGGGCGAGATCCTCGGGTTCGCCGGCCTCGTCGGATCGGGACGCGAAGAAGTCGCCGGCTCGCTGTTCGGCGCCACGCCACGTTTCGCTGGCAAGGTGCTCTTGCGCAAGAAGAAGGTGTTCGCCACACCGCGTGACGCCATCCGCGCCGGACTCGCGCTCGTGCCAGCCGATCGCAAAGCCGCCGGACTCGATCCGCAAGAACGTCTGGTCGAACACGTGCCACTCCCCCGCCTGGGTCCGGTTCAAGGTCGCCTACGCCTCAAGCACCGCAAGATGCGCAAGGACGTGAAGAAGTGGGTCGAGCAACTCGAGGTCCAACCACCGTTGCTCGGACGTCGCATGGAGAAGTTCTCCGGCGGCAATCAACAGAAAGCCGTGTTGGCGCGTTGGCTACGAACCGACCCGCAGGTTCTGCTCCTCAACGAACCGACGCAGGGCGTCGACGTCGGCGCCAAGGCGTCGGTCTATCGCCAGATCGTCAACGCGGCCGAGGGCGGCATGGGCGTCATCATCGCGTCGTCCGATGCCGAAGAACTCGTCCACATGTGCGATCGGGTGCTGGTGATGCGGTCGGGTGCGATTGCGGTCGAACTGGCCGGCCCCGACCTCACCGAGGAACGTCTGGTGGCCGAGACTCTCGGCGCCACGTCAAACCGCAAGAACATGCGGACAAACCGTGAGCCCATCAACTTCAAAGTGATCCGCGACGACAGCGAAGCGATCACCGTTCGCCCGAGTGACGGCCGCGATCGTCAGCGCGCCGCGGTGGCCGCCAACAAGCGCGGCGGCAAGTTCGCCCAATGGATCCGACGCACGAGTGATCGTCTGCGCGGAAAGTCGTGAGGTAGACCCGATGCCCAAGCCCAAGACCGCCAAGATCGACGCCAAGACCGGCGACGTCGTGAAGAAGCCGGTGCTCAAGAAGAACAAGGTTCTCCGTCGGCATCGCGTGGTGTACGAGCGTGTCGAGCGCACCAAGAAGATCGACTCGCGATTCGACACCCGTCGCTCCCCGATCAAGTGGAAGACGTTCCACCCGCGCAACATCGGCGTTCTGTACCTGTACGCGTTGGTGTGGGTCGTCTTCTCCACCTGGATCTCCGACACCTGGATCACCTGGCTCACCCACCGCTCGGTCCTCAACCAGAACGCGATCCTCACGGTCGTCGCGCTCGGACTGCTGGTGCCGTTGGCGGCCGGAGTGTTCGACCTGTCGATCGCGGGTGTCGTGTCGGCTTCGGCGATCACGGTCTCGTGGGGTCTCGTCGAAGCGCAGTGGTCGGTACCGGTCTCGATCGTCGTCGCACTCCTCGTGGGCTTCATCGTCGGCAACATCAACGGGTTCCTGGTGGTGAAGATCAAGATCGACTCGTTCATCGCCACGCTGGGTATGAGTTCGATCCTCACCGCCTACGCCGTGTGGCGTTCCAACAACCGCTCGCTCCTCGGATTCCCCGACTCGTTCAAGAACCTCTCCAACGAATTCGCGTGGGGCCTCAACAAGACGGTGCTCTTCGGACTCGTCCTGGCCGTTCTCCTCTGGTTCGTGTTCGAGCACAGCGCGCTCGGCCGTTACCTCTTCGCCACTGGTGGTGCGCGCGAGGCGGCCCGTCTGGCCGGAGTGCAGACCGATCGCTACGTCTGGGGTTCGCTCGTTGTGTCGTCGACGTTCGCCGCCATGGCGGGTGTGCTGCTGGCGTCGCAATTTGGCTCGAGCCAGGCCCAATCGGGTGCGCCTTACCTGTTGCCCGCTTTCGCCGCCGCTTTCCTCGGATCCACGCAGTTCAAGCGCCGCTTCAACGTGTGGGGCGCGGTCATTTCGGTGTTCGTGCTCCAATCCGGTGTCAAGGGACTGCAATTGGCCGGCGTCGGCTCAACCTGGATCGAAGCGCTGTTCTTCGGAATCGCCCTCGTGGTGGCCGTCGGGTTCTCGTCGTTCCGCAAGCGTGTGCACGGTGGCCAACGTCGTTGGTGGCGTCGTGAGGAAAGTGGCCCTGAGTACTTCCTCGGTCGACTCCTTCGCTGGGGCTCGCCC
>VERK01000039.1 GCA_018882725.1 Actinomycetota bacterium
GTCGAAGACTCTCTACGGCCTCAACTGGGCCAAGGCCGACGTGGTGAAGCACGACCAAGTCGTGGTGTGCGAGGGCTACACCGACGTGATCGGGTTCCACCGGTCCGGAGTCACCCGCGCGGTGGCCACCTGCGGCACCGCTCTCACCGAAGAGCACGTGCGCATTCTCAAGCGGTTCGCCAGCCGCGTGGTGCTGGCCTTCGATGCCGACGCGGCCGGTCAGGGCGCGGCCGAGAAGTTCTACGAATGGGAGAAGAAGTACCAGGTTCAGGTGGCGGTGGCCCGGTTCCCCGACGGCAAGGACCCCGGTGATCTCGCGCTCACCGACCCTGACTCGTTGGCGGTGGCCGTCGACGAAGCCATGCCTTTCCTCGGTTTCCGGGTCAATCGGGTGGTGACCAGTACTCCGCTACGAAGTCCGGAAGATCGTGCGCGGGTCGCGTCACGTGCACTCGCCGTCATCAACGAGCATCCCGACGTCAATGTGCGCAAGCTCTACGCCGGTGAAGTGGCGGCGCGGGTGGGTCTGCCGGTGGCCGACCTGGCGCGACAGGCCGAGACGCGTCGAGTGGTCGCAATGTCCGACGAGCCGACGAGTCAGCCTGCGGCGGCCCCGGTTCCCGAGTTCAACGCCGAATTCGCCGCCATCGCGCTGTTGTTGCAGCAGTGGGACGACATCGCACCGTGGCTGATCGCCGATCTGTTCGGATCCGACGTGGCGCGTCGCGCGTTCGTGGTTCTCGGCCAGGCGTCCGAGGCCGACTCGGGAATTCTCATCAACAACGCGATGGCTCTCGCCGACCCCGAGGTCCGCGAACTCCTCGAGCGGGCCGCGGTGGCCGACATCGACGTGACCCCGGCGTTGGTCGCGTTCGATCTCATCGCCGTCGCCGTGCGCCGCACTCTCGCGCAGCGGACTCGCCTCACCGACCCCGACGAGATCCGCGCTGATCGCGACGCCCGGCAGAAACTCGAGGAGATCGACTCCGAACGCACCGCTCAGGGGGCCGCTGAGGAATTGCTACGGTGGCTCGTGGATCGCTCGAGCTGACGAGCGTTCCGCCAGGGGGGTGGCGGTGGGCAGCACGAGCGACGGCGTGAGCGGAATACTTCCGCCGCCCGCACGCGGAATCTCGCTGTCCGATTGGCGTGAATTGATCGATCACGGTCGACGCCGTGGCCGTCTGCTCGCTGAAGAGATCGTTGACGTTCTCCACGACGTCGAACTCAGCGCCGAGTTGATCGACACGGTGCGACGCGCAATCGAGGATCACGGAATCGCCGTCGAGCAGTCGTTCGATCTCGACGAGAGCGGCGAACTCCGGCGGCCCTTGCTCGAATCGGGTGTGGAGCCTCCTGGGCGAGGTCGAAGCCGACGCGCGAATCGAACGATGAGTGTCGATGGGTCCGATCAGGACGCGGTGCGCTTGTACATGTACGAGATCAGCCAGATCCCCCTGCTCGATGCCGAAGGCGAGCGTCATCTGGCTCGTCTCATCGAAGCGGGCCACGAAGCGCAACGAGTGCTCCTTGCCCACACCAGCGATGTGGCTGTCGACGAGAACGATTCCGACGGTGAATTGTCATTCGCCGAGAGCCGCCGACTGCGACGAGCGGTGGAGGCCGGGGAGCGGGCTCGCCAACAACTCATCACCAGCAACCTGCGACTCGTCGTGAGCATCGCCAAGCGCTTCGTGCGGCCCAGCATGCCGCTGGCCGACGCCATCCAGAGCGGGAACATCGGCCTCATGAAAGCGGTCGAGAAGTTCGACCACTCGCGCGGCTTCAAGTTCTCCACGTACGCCACGTGGTGGATACGCCAGTCGATCTCCCGAGCGGTGGCCGAGGAGAGTCGGAACATTCGATTGCCGGCGCACACCGTCGAGCACATTCAGCGCATTCAACGCAGCCAACGCGACCTCATGCAGAAACTGCAGCGTGAACCGACCATCGCCGAGATCGCATCGGCGCTTGGCGACGACATCGACCGGGTCGCCGAGTTGTTGCACTTCGCGGCCGATACGACGAGCCTCGATCAGCCGGCGCGGGAAGACACCGACGTGACGGTGGGTGACAACGTGGCGGCCGACGCGTCGTCCGATCCGACCGACTCGATCGAGCGAGACGTTCTGCGCGAGGCGGTACGTCTGGCTCTGGGCGACCTGCCCGAACGTGAGCAAGAAGTGATGCGCATGCGCTTCGGAATCGACGGGGACGAGGGGGCGACTCTCGAAGAGGTAGGCCAGGCGTTCAACATCACACGCGAACGGGTACGTCAGATCGAGGTGCGTACGCTCACTCGGCTCCGCCACATGGCGGGGGGTCGCGCGTTGCGAGATTTCGTCCAGGGCTGACTCCGGACCCGTCGGTAGCCTGGCGCCATGGCCGAATCGCGTCGGTACGTGGTGCGCACCTTCGGGTGCCAGATGAACGAGCACGACTCCGAGCGCATCGCCGGACTGCTCGAATCGGACGGAATGGCACCGGTCGAGTCCGATGACGAAGCCGACGTGATCGTTCTGAACACGTGCTGCATCCGTGAGAACGCCGACAACAAGTTGTACGGCCAACTCGGGTGGTTGCGTCAGTGGAAGGATCAGAAACCCGATCGGCAGATCGTGGTGTCGGGGTGTCTCGCGCAGAAGGATCGCGACATCGTGCGTGACCGGGCGCCCTGGGTCGACGTGGTTCTCGGTACACACAACGTTCACCGGGCCGCCGAACTCGTGCAGACGGCGCGCACTGTCGGGCCGGTTACCGAGATCTTCGACGCCGCTGTCATCGACGACCACGCGCTCTTTCCATCGGCCTTGCCGGCCAAACGAACCACGTCGTACGACGCGTGGGTGACCATTCAGATCGGCTGCGACAACTCGTGCGCGTTCTGCATCGTGCCGGCCGTGCGCGGCGCCGAGATCAGTCGGCCCTTCGACGATGTGGTCGCCGAGGTCGAGTCGCTGGCGCATCAGGGCGTCACCGAGGTGACCTTGCTCGGACAGAACGTCAACAGCTACGGGCGCGATCTGCAATTGGCGCGTCGTCGAGAGGGTCTCGATGCGTCGGTACGCCCGATGTTCGGCGATCTGCTGCGAGCCGTCGGCCTCGTGCCGGGTATCCGACGCGTTCGCTTCACCAGTCCGCACCCCAAGGACATGCGCTCGGAGACCTTCGCCGCCATGGCCGACACCGCGACCGTGTGCGAGCACCTCCACTATCCGCTGCAATCGGGCAGCGATCGTGTGCTCGCGCTGATGCATCGCGGCTACACCGCCGATCGGTATCTGTCTCGTCTGGCGGAGGCACGTGCCGCGGTGGCCGACTTGGCCGTGAGCACCGACATCATCGTCGGGTTCCCGGGGGAGACCGAAGACGACTTCGAGCGCACGCTCGAGGTGGCGGCGGCGGCCGACTACGACTACGCCTATACCTTCATCTTCTCGCCCCGCGAAGGAACCGAAGCAGCCACCATGATCGATCACTTCGTGGCTCCCGACGTGATCGCCGAGCGTTTCGCGCGTCTGCGGGTGGTGGTCGAACATTCGGCGATCCAGAAGCATCAGGCGCGCGTCGGCCGCGTCGAGGAAGTCCTGATCGAAGGCCCGTCCAAAAAGGATCCCTCGCTCGTGTCGGCGCGCACGCGGCAGAACAAGCTCGTGCACTTCCGGCCGACAGTTCCGGTCCGCACTGGCTCGTACGCGCTGGTGGAGATCACCGGGGCCGCGCCGCACCACCTGCGCGGCGAGTTCCGCGAACTCATCAGCGAGCCGCAGCACAAGGTGCGCATTCCCGTCGCCTCGTCGTGAGGACCATCGCCCTGCTCGGGCCGACAGCGAGCGGCAAGTCGGCGGTGGCTCTTGCGGTGGCCGAGCGAAATCCGTCGCTCGAACTCGTGTCGATCGATGCGATGCAGGTGTACCGCCGCCTCGACATCGGCACGGCCAAACCGTCGGCTGACGAACAGGCCCGTGTGCGTCACCACCTGATCGACATCGTCGATCCGAGTGAGGAGTTCACCGTGGCTCGCTTCCAGCGCGAGTACCGCGCAGCACGCACCGACATCGCGTCGCGTGGACGTGACGCGATCCTGGTGGGTGGGACCGGTTTGTACGCGCGAGCAGCCATCGACGAACTCGAGATTCCCGGACAGTGGCCGGACGTTCGCGCCCGACTCGAACGCGAAGTCGAAGAAGTCGGCGCTCCGACTCTGCATCAGCGTTTGGTGAACCTCGATCCGGTAGCGGCCACCAAGATGGAGCCCACCAATGCCCGACGTGTGGTGCGCGCACTCGAGGTGATCGAGGGGAGTGGTCGCGCGTTCTCGTCGTTCGGGCCCGGGGTCGACACGTACCCCGACTCCGACGTGGTCCAGATCGCCCTGCGGTGGCCGCGCGACGTTCTGTCACGTCGTATCGAAGAGCGGGTGGACGCGATGTTGGCCGCCGGGTGGCTGGACGAAGTCGAGGCGCTCGAATCGGTACCGAAGTCGCGCACCGCAGCGGCGGCCCTCGGCTACGAAGAGCTTCGCCGTCATCTGTCGGGCGAATGGTCGCTCGAACGGGCGCGAGAGGAGATCGTCATCCGCACCCGTCAGTTCGCCGTTCGTCAGGAGCGCTGGTTCCGGCGTGATCCGCGCGTCGAGTGGATCGAGATCCAAGCCGATCCGGTGGGCGAATGCGTGGCTCTGGTCGAGTCGCGTCTGACCTAACCTGATCCAGTCATGTCAGCTGCCCAGCACGTCGTTCTCACCAAGCATCACGGGTTGGGCAACGACTTCTTGGTGTACGACACGGTTCAGGATGCACCCGTGAACGATTGGGCGGCCGAGGCACGCCGCTGGTGCGACCGCCGTGTCGGCGTCGGCGCCGACGGTCTGCTTCTGCTCGATCGCCGGTCGTCTCGTCATGTGGGAATGACTCTCTACAACGCCGATGGCAGTCGGGCCGAGATGAGCGGTAACGGCATTCGCTGTCTCGTTCAGGCTGCTCATCTCGCCGACTCCTCGTTGCCGGGTGCTCCGGGCACTGGCGCGATCGATTACGTGGTCGACACCGATGCCGGTCGTCGCACGGTGTCACTGGTCGCTCAGGTCGATCCACTCACAGTGATGGCCAGTGTCGACATGGGCGAAGTCTCCGATCTGCCCGAACCACACGGGTGGGCATCACTCGAGTGTCACCCCGATCGACCCGTGCGTCACGTGTCGCTCGGCAATCCGCATTCAGTCGTTGGTGTCGACGACGTGCGTTCCGTCGATCTCGGACGACTCGGTTCGCTCGTGCCGCAGGTGAATCTGGAGATCATCGAACCCGGACCCGAGCAGAACGCCATCACGATGCGCGTGCACGAACGGGGAGCCGGCATCACCATGGCGTGTGGAACCGGTGCTTGTGCGGCCGCCGAAGCCGCCCGCGCGTGGGGGCTCGTTCCGGCCTCGAGTTCCGAGGTGGTCGTGCACATGGACGGCGGTGACGCGCGTGTGCGGGTGGACGGAAGGCGGGTCGTGCTGATCGGGCCGAGTACCTACGTCGGTTCGGTCACGGTGCCTCTGTGAGCAACACTCCGTACGGCGAGGCGCTCGGTCAGACGCTGATCGAACGCTCGTTCCGCGAGAAGATCGTGGTGGTGGGTGTCACCCTCGACGGTCACACCGACGACGAAACCGACGCGAGCCTCGACGAACTCGAATTGCTCATCGACACAGCCGGAGCCGATGCGGTGGCGCGAATCACCCAACGCCGTGACACACCTGACCACACGTGGTACTTGGGAAAGGGAAAAGTCGAGGAACTCAAGGAACTTTGTCTGGCGGTCGACGCCGACACCGTGGTGTTCGACAACGAACTCGCCCCGGCTCAGCAGTACAACCTCGAGAAACTGCTCGGACGCACCGCGATCGATCGCACCGCGGTGATCCTCGACATCTTCGCCCAGAACGCCAGCACGCTCGAGGGCAAGGCCCAAGTCGAGCTGGCCCTGCTTCGCTATCGGCTGCCGCGTCTTCGTCGCGGAGCGACCGCCAAGCTGTCGCAGCAGCGCGGTGGAGTCGGATCTCGGTTCGGTAGTGGTGAGACCAAGCTCGAAGTCGACCGGCGGCGCATCCAGAAGCGCATCGCCCGACTCGAGGAAGAACTGCGTGAACTCGGCCGTACCCGAGAGCTGCAGCGCAAAGGCCGATCGCGCAGTGGTCTGGCCAATGTGACGATCGTCGGATACACCAATGCCGGTAAGTCCACGTTGCTCAATCGCCTCACTGCTGCAGGTGTGCTGGCCGAGAACCGACTGTTCGCCACGCTCGATCCCACTACGCGACGTCTCAACCTGCCCGGTGGTGAACCGGTTCTGCTCACCGACACCGTGGGGTTCGTGCGCCGCCTGCCGCACGGTCTGGTGGAGGCGTTCAAGAGCACCCTCGAGGTTGCGAGCCAGGCCGACTATCTGGTTCATGTGGTCGACGGCTCCTCGCCCGATCCCGAGGGCGAGATCGAAGCCGTGCGCACCGTGCTGCGGGAAATCGACGCCGATCGCGTCCCCGAACTGTTGGTGTTCAACAAGCAGGACCGCGATCCCGATCAAGTGGCCCAACTCGTCGCATCCCATCCGGGTTCGGTGGGTGTGAGCGCACTCATGGATTGGGGGATGGACACCTTCTTGCGCACTCTGGCCGATCGTCTGCGTGCGCTGTCGCAAGTGTTCGAACTGCTGGTTCCCTACGATCGTGGCGACGTGCTGGCATCCATCCATCGAGAAGGTGAAGTGGTGTCGATCACGGCCGAAGAGACCGGAACCCGAGTTCGCGCTCGTCTGGCCGACGCATCGATCGGCCGTTTGTCGCCCTTCATCGTCGACGGGCAACATGGTTCGATGAGCGAGGAAGTGCGATGACCGGATTCGTCCCGCCCCCGTATCCCTACGACCGCCTCGATGCGTTCAAGCCCGCGGCGAACGCCCTCGATGGTGGTGTGGTCGATCTGTCGATCGGAACACCGTGTGATGCGCCGCCGGCCTCGGTGATCGCGGCTCTCGCGTCCAGCAATGCCGAGCGTGGCTACCCCGCGTCCATCGGAACCGCTCCATTGCGTACCGCGTTCGCCGAATGGATGCAGCGCCGTTTCGACGTGTCGGTACCGGTGGCGCAGATCGCGGCGTGTGTGGGCTCGAAGGAGTTCGTGGCCACGTTGCCGCAGTGGCTCAAACTACGAACACCCGAACGCGACACGATCTTGTATCCGGCCATCTCGTATCCCACGTACGAAATGGGAGCCACGCTGGCCAACTGCCGCGCGGTTGCCGTTCCCGTCGATGCCAATGGCCGACTGCGCCTCGACACGATCACCGAGGCCGACGCGGCGCGCACATTGGCGTTGTGGGTCAACAGCCCCTCGAACCCGAGTGGACAACTCGACGATCTGGGCGCGGCCGCCGCGTGGGGTCGCCGTCACGGAGTGCTGGTCGTGAGCGACGAGTGCTACGCCGAGTTCACATGGAGCGGCCCGGCGCAATCGATCCTGCAGCACGGAACCGAGGGCGTGATCGCCCTTCACTCGTTGTCGAAGCGTTCGAACCTGGCCGGATTGCGCGTGGGTGCGTATTCCGGCGACGCCGAACTCGTGCACTACCTCGGCGAAGTGCGCAAGCACGTGGGCATGATGGTGCCCGGTCCGGCCCAAGCCGCCGCGGCGGTCGCGTTGGCCGACGACGATCACGTCGCCGAACAGCGCCGCGTGTATCGCCGGCGCCTCGAAGTCATGGCCGAGGTTCTCGGCTCGTGGCAGTGGTCGGGTGGACGGGTGGAGATCGATCTGCCCGCGGGCGGCTTCTACCTCTGGTACGAGGTGGGCGATGCGTGGGCGTACGCCGAAGAACTCGCGCGGGTGGGTGGCGCGCTGGTGAGTCCGGGCGAGTTCTACGGAACCCAGTCCGACACGTTCGTGCGGGTGGCAGTGGTACAGCCCGACGATCGCATCGAGCTCGTGGCGCGTCGACTTCGAGGTCGTTGATGGCCCGCTGGAAGGCGTCCACGCGCTTGTGGGTGCTCGGAGCAGTCCTCACCACGGCCGGGTTCGGGTCGGCGGTTGCCAGCATTCTGCGCGATCAGACCGTGGTGGAGGACTTCGTGCGGATGCCGGCGTCGTGTGCGACCACCGTTCGGGTGGCCAACGATGGCGAGTTCGTCGTCTACTACGAGAACAAAGGCATCGTCGGTGAAGTGGGTGGCTGCTCGAACGACGAACGGACGTATGACAACGAATCGTTCGATGATGCCGGCGCGCCAAGCACGATCACGTTGCGAATCATCGACGACACGGGAGAACAGGTGACTCCGGCGATGGTCGTGGGCGAACGAGCCGAGTATCGGACACCCGACTACGAAGGCACGGCGATCTTCACGGTGCCCCTCGAGGCCGGACGTGAGTACACGTTCGACGTACAGGCCGCCGAACGTTCGACCGTGGTGAGCCTGGGTCGCGAAGTGAACACCACGTCGAGCGTGCTGTTGCTCACCGGTGTGGGATTGATCGTGGTGGGTGCGCCACTTCTGGCGATCGGATCGGTGAAAGCGGCCCGCCAACGGCGTCGCCGACGCGGAGTGATCGACTGGAGCGCGCCGTCGCCGGAGGATCGTGCGCCTACAGGCGGCGCAGAACCGTGACCACCTTGCCGTAGACGCGCACGTCGTCGGCATCGAAGGTCATGGGTGACAAACGCGCATTGGCCGGTTCGAGAACGATCTGGGCGCCGCGGCGCTTGAAGGTCTTGATCGTGGCTTCGTCACCGGGAATTCCGGCCACGACGATGTCGCCGTTGTCGGCCACGTTCTGCTGACGAGCCACCACGAAGTCGCCGTCGAGAATGCCGGCCTCGATCATCGACTCACCGCGTACACGAAGCATGAACAGTTCGCCGTCACCGGTGAAGTCGGCCGGGAGGGGGAGGAGCTCTTCGACGTTCTGCTGAGCCAGCACATCGGTGCCGGCGGCCACGTCACCCACCAGCGGAACGTGGTGGACGCGGGACCGGGCGATGATGGCGCCCGAGTTGCGATCCCAGTTGACCTTGATGGCGCGGGGGAGGTTGGGGTCGCGCTCGAGGTAGCCGAGGCGCTGCAGCGTGGACAGGTGATTGTGCACGGTGGAGGGGGAGGTAAGGCCCACGGCCTCGCCGATCTCGCGGACCGAGGGCGGATAGCCCCGCTCGGTCATGCTCGCCTCGATGCACTCGAGGATGCCGCGTTGCCGGTCGGTGAGGGTCTGTTCGCTCATGGGGAGCATCGTACGGATGTTCGCCCTGGCAGTCAAACATTTGTTCGGTCGAGGGTTGACACCGAACAGGTGTTCTCATAGCCTGCGAACACGCGTTCGGTCCGAACCCTGCCACACCCCGTTGGCATGGTGACGACCAACAGATCCGACCAGTCACGAAAGGTTCCGACATGGCCATCGCCCTCGATCCCCGCTACGTCGTCGAAATTCGCCCGATCCACACCGACATGCACGCCGTGTACGTGCGTCGCCGGATCGTCGTGGGCCTGGTGGCCCTGGTCCTAGCGGTTGCCGCCTGCCTCGGCATCCGCTCTTTGGCGAGCCGCGGAGACGGTGCTGCCCCCGTCTCCGCGGTGACGCCACCCACCCTTGTCAGCGGTGTCAACGTCAACGGTGTCGACGTGTCGGGCGCGTTCGCCCTCAGCCAGGGTGTGTACGTGGTCCAGCCGGGCGACACCATGTGGTCCATCGCCTCGTCGCTGACCAGCGGAAGCGTGCGCGACTACGTGCGTCAGCTCATTCAGCTCAACGGCAGCGCGTCGCTCGACGTGGGCCAGCCGCTGGTTCTGCCCGCCGACTGACGAGTTGCACACCTGACTGAACAGCACGTCAACCAGGCGCCGGGGTACCCTGCGGGCGTGCGTTGTGTGATGTGCCGGAACGATGACACCAAGGTCATTGACTCGCGCACGGCCGAGGACGGAGCAGCCATCCGGCGGCGCCGCGAGTGCCCGGAGTGCAGTCATCGGTTCACCACCTACGAGCGCATCGAGTCGGTTGCCCTGATGGTCGTCAAGACCAAAGGCGGCCGCGAACCCTTCGACCAGGCCAAGGTTGTCTCGGGCGTCATGGCCGCCGCCAAGGGTCGCCCGATCGATCTCGAGGCCGCCACGCTCATCGCCGAAGGCATCGAGGAAGAGATTCGCCTGTCGGGCCAGACCGAGGTTCCGAGCACGCGTGTCGGGGTCGCGGTTCTCGAGCGACTTCGCGAACTCGACGATGTGGCGTACCTCCGGTTCGCCAGCGTGTACAAGAACTTCGACGGCGCCGACGACTTCCGTCGCGAGGCCGCGTTGCTCGACAAGTCGCCGGTTTCCTGAGCCGTCGTAGAGTCGGCTCGTGACCGAGACCCGCACCGCCTTTCGTACCTGTCCGTTGTGCGAGGCCGGTTGCGGCCTCGAGATCAGCGTCGAGATCGCCAAGAAAGGTGATCGAACCGAGGAACGTGTGACGCGTATTCGCGGCGACATGAACGATGTCTTCTCGCATGGATACATCTGTCCGAAGGGTTCGACGCTCAAGCAATTGCACGAGGACCCCGATCGCCTTCGCCGTCCGCTCGTGAAGCGCAACGGTGTGCACGTGGAAGTGTCGTGGCCTGAAGCATGGGACGAAGTAGCCGGACGCTTGGGCGAGATCATCGATCGTCACGGACGCGAATCGGTGGCGGCCTACTTGGGCAATCCGGGTGCTCACAACGTGGGTGCATTGCTCTACAACCGCACGTTCTTGCAAGGTCTGGGCAGTCGTCGCCGCTTCAGCGCGTCCACGGTCGACCAGATGCCCAAACAAGTCGCCTGCGGTTACGTGTTCGGCAGTGGAGCCACCATTCCGGTTCCCGACCTCGATCACACCGACTACCTGTTGATGCTGGGCGCCAACCCGTACGCGTCCAACGGAAGTCTGTGCACCGCCCCCGACTTCCCGGGTCGTCTCGAAGCGATCCGGGCTCGCGGAGGACGTGTGGTGGTCGTCGACCCGCGACGCAGCCGAACCGCCGAAGAAGCCGATCTGTGGGTTCCGATTCGTCCAGGGGCCGATGCGTACTTCTTGATGTCGATCGTGCACGTGTTGTTCGCCGAGAATCTCGTGCGCCTACCCGAACACATCGCCGACTACGTCAACGGTGTCGACGAGGTGCGCGAGGCAGCGAGTGCGTTCAGCCCGGAAGTGACGAGCGCGGTCACCGGTCTCGAATCCGAACTGGTGCGCCGAGTGGCCCGCGAGTTGGCGGCCGCACCTTCGGCGGCCGTGTACGGGCGTATCGGCACCACCACCACCGAATTCGGCACCACCACCTCCTGGCTGATCGAAGTCGTCAACGCCCTCACGGGCAATCTCGATCGACGCGGTGGCGCGATGTTCACCACCCCGGCCGTTGGCAGCCCCAGCACGCGCGGAAAGCCCGGTGTGGGCGCTGGTTTTCGCATCGGACGCGGCGGCGGCAAGACGGTGGTGAGTGGCTATCCCGAAGTGATGGGGGAGTATCCGGTGGCGGCCCTGGCCGAAGAGATCACCGAAGCCGGTGACGCTCGCATCCGTGCTCTCGTCACCATCGCCGGTAATCCCGTGTTGTCGACGCCGCATTCTCAGCAACTCGACGCCGCTCTCGATGCTCTCGACTTCATGGTGAGTGTCGACATCTACCTGAACGAGACCACACGCCACGCCGACGTGATCCTTCCGCCTCCGTCGCAGTTGCAACGTGAGCACTACGACGTTGCGTTGTTGTCGTACGCGGTGCGCAACGTGGCGAACTACAGCGATGCGGTCCTCGCGCTCGACGACGACCAACCCGACGAGTGGGAAATCCTGTGCAAGTTGGCGCTCATCGCTCAGGGTCTCGGACCCGATGCCGATCCGTCGCTGGCCGACGATGCGCAGATCGATGCGCTCGTTCGCAGTGCGATCGCCGATCCGACATCACCCATTCACGGTCGTGATGCCGACGAGATTCGCGCGCAACTCGATCACCATCGTGGACCCACTCGTCAGCTCGATTTCATGTTGCAGACGGGTCCGTACGGAGCCGCCTTCGGCACCAATCCGGATGGGGCGAGCATCGAGCAGTTGCGTGCCAACCCGCACGGTGTCGATTACGGGCCGTTGCAAACACGTCTGCCCGATGCGTTGCGCACGAAGTCGGGCCGTGTCGAACTCGCGCCCGCTGAGTTGCTCGCTGATGTCGCGCGCATGCACGCGAATCTCGACGAGTTCGCAGGGCGTGATCTCGTTCTCGTCGGTCGTCGTCATCTGCGTTCGAACAATTCGTGGATGCACAACATCGAAGTTCTCGTGAAGGGCAAGCCGCGTTGCACACTGCACGTGCATCCCGACGACGCGTCGCGACTCGGTGTTCGCGAGGGATCGGTCGCGCGCATCACCTCGCGCGTCGGATCGGTGGACGCCGTCGTGGAGATCACCGACGGGATCCGTCCCGGTGTGGTGAGCCTCCCGCACGGTTGGGGCCACGGCCAGCCCGGCACCCGTCTGCGGGTGGCGGCCGAGCGGGCCGGGGTCAACTCGAACGTCCTGACCGACCATCAGGCCATCGACCCCCTGTCGGGCACATCGGTCCTGAACGGCATCCCGGTCACGGTTGTCCCCGTCTGATCCACAGCCTTTCAACAGGCTTTTCCCCTGAAAAAAGGGCAAATTCACACGGTTGTCCACTTCCTTCACACAGGGTGATCCCCGTACCCTCACCGTCGCGAAAGGGGTGGTCGATGACCGTGGCAAGGCTCCGATTTCCGGGCAGCTGGGCAGGATCTTCCGGCCTGAACCTACGGTCACGACCGCCTCTTTCAGGACGAACTCGACAATCGTTGACAAGCACGTAACTACACTGCTGTAATCTCACAACCGCTTGTGGTGACATACGCGGAGGGGGACCGCGACCACCACATCTTGTGTCTCCAACGATTCGACCAACTTCAGACGACCCCACGAAAGGGACTTCCATGTCACTCGCACCCGACCGCCTCGCCATCGGGATCCGCCGGCACTTCACCACGCCCGGAAAACACCCGTATGACCAGGTGGTTTGGGAGAAGCGGGACGCGCGCATCTCCAACTGGAAGGACGG
>VERK01000246.1 GCA_018882725.1 Actinomycetota bacterium
GCTGAAGGCGTACACCGAGCGCAAGCGCTCGATCGCAGCAGGAGAGTCACACTGACCATGTCTGGCACCATCACCGTCAAGCAGATCAAGTCGGGTGCACACGTGAAGCCCAAGACTCGCGGAACTCTGCGCGCGTTGGGTCTCGGCCGTATCGGCCAGACCAACACGTTGCCCGACCGTCCCGAGATCCGCGGCATGATCGCCCGTGTCCCTCATCTCATCGAGGTCTCCACCTCGGGCTCGAAGGAGAGCTGACCATGCGCGTCGACGAACTCTCACCCGCACCCGGGTCAACGCACCGCAAGAAGCGCGTCGCTCGTGGTATCGGCGGCAAGGGCGGTAAGACCGCCGGCCGTGGTACCAAGGGTCAGCGCGCTCGTGGTCGCGGCAAGGTTGCTCGCGGCTTCGAAGGTGGACAGATGCCCCTCAAGCAGCGTGTGCCGAAGTTGAAGGGCTTCAACAACCCCTTCCGCGTCGAGTACCAGGCCGTCAACCTCGATTCCATCAACGAACTCACCGAGTCGGCAGTCACACCCGAGGTCCTCTTGGCCCGCGGCGTGCTCCACAAGGGTGCGTTCGTGAAGGTTCTGGCTCGTGGCGAGATCACCCGCAAGGTCGACGTGTCGGCTCATGCCGTCTCGAAGGCGGCTCAGGCCGCGATCGAAGCCAAGGGCGGATCGGTCACCATCATCCCGCTGCCGTACAAGGTTCGTCCGGCTGCCAACGGCAACCAGTTCACCAACCGCTGAGTCGAACCCGACTCGTCACTGCGATCGGTAGAGGAGCACTGTGATCTCGAATCTCAAGAACATGTTCAAGGTCCCCGACCTTCGGAACAAGATCTTGTTCACGATCCTGATGGTGTTCTTGTATCGCCTGGGCACACACATTCGTGTTCCGGGTATCGACGATCAGGCCGTTCGTCAGTTGCGCGAGTCGGCTCGTCAGCAGGGTGCGCTCGGCTTCCTCAATCTGTTCTCGGGTGGAGCGTTCTCGAGCTTCGCGGTGTTCGCGCTCGGCATCATGCCGTACATCACCGCCAGCATCATCATGCAGGTGCTCACCGTGGTCATTCCGAAACTCGAGGAATGGCAGAAGGAAGGTGCGGTCGGCCAGCGCAAGATCACGCAGTGGACGCGTTACGTGGCCATCGCGATCGCATTGCTGCAAGCGGCCGGACTCACGTTCATCTTCGGTCAGGGTCGTGGCTCGGCGTTCTTCACCGCCTCGGCCACCGCTCCCGACATCGTGTTGCTGCCCGATGGCATGTGGCCACGTGGCTTGCTCGTCATCATGACGTTGGTGGCCGGCACGGCCCTGCTCATGTGGATGGGTGAAATCATCAGCCAGCGCGGTATCGGCAACGGTATGTCGATTCTGATCTTCGCGTCGGTGGTGTCGTCGCTTCCGTTCAGCTATTACTCCATCTTGCAGAGCAAGAAGTGGTTCGTCTTCGGTGTGCTGGTGGCCATCTCGCTCGCCATCCTCGTGGCTGTCGTTCGCGTCGAACTCGGTCAGCGCCGCATTCCGGTGCAGTTCGCCAAGCGTGTGGTGGGTCGTCGAATGTTCGGTGGCCAGAGCACCTACATCCCGCTCAAGGTCAACCAGGCCGGTGTGGTCCCGATCATCTTCGCCAGCTCGGTGATGCTCCTGCCGGTTCTCCTCACCAACGTGATCGGTTCCGATCGTGGTTGGCGCCGCAGCCTCACCGAGTGGGTCGACCGCAACCTGGTGAGTTCGCAGGGCCTGCTCTACATCGTGGTGTTCGCTCTGCTCATCATCGCGTTCGCGTACTTCTACAACTCGATCGCCTTCGATCCCATTCGTCAGGCCGACCAGATCCGTCGTCAGGGCGGCTTCATCCCCGGCATTCGTCCCGGTCCGCAGACCGAGAGCTACCTCGCGCGCGTCGTGAACCGCATCACACTTCCTGGTGCGCTCTTCGTTGCGTTCATCGCCATCTTGCCGTACATCGTGCTGTGGGTCGGCGACGTGCAGTCCTTCCCGTTCGCGGGCACCACGGTGCTCATCGCGGTGGGTGTCGCACTCGAACTCATGCGCCAGGTCGACAGCCAGTTGATGTTGCGCAATTACGAGGGATTCCTGAAGTGACGCGCCGCCGGCGTCGTCGTTCGCGCCGGAGCTGACCGATGATCCAGGGCGTCCGGCTCATCCTCATCGGTCGCCAAGGCGCCGGTAAAGGAACTCAGTGTCAGCGTTTGTCGCGTCACTACGTGGTTCCGCACATCTCCACCGGAGACATGTTGCGTGCTGCCGTGCGCGAGGGCACCGAGTTGGGCAACGCCGCCAAACAAGTGATCGAGTCCGGTCGTCTGGTGGGTGACGAGATCATGATCGAACTCGTCCGTCATCGACTGTCCGAGGACGACGCCACCACCCGCGGCTACATCCTCGACGGGTTTCCCCGCACCGTGACCCAGGCCGAGGCCCTCGATGCCTTGACCGCCACCAAGCCGGTGCACGCCGTGATCGACCTCGACGTGCCGCGCGAACTGGTTCTGGCCCGCATCTCGTCGCGCCGGGTCTGCCGGGACTGCGGCACCAACTACACGGCCAGTGGGCGCGAGCGCCACCCCTGGACCTGCGACACCTGTGGGGGAGACGTGGTCCAGCGCGACGACGACACCGAGGAGTCGGTGAGTCGCCGCCTCGACCTCTACGAGACCCAGACCGCGCCCTTGCTCGAGTACTACGGGTCGCGGGGTCGCCTCACGGTGGTGGACGGTTCGGCCAGCCCCGACACCGTCTTCGCCCGGATGACGGCGGCCATCGAGGCCGCCCAGCGGGCCCAGTCCTGACCCGACCGGGTCGCCGAACCAGCCGAAAACCGGCCCGGTGGGGTGGCGGAAAACCCCCGGTAGCATCGTCAACCGGCCCTGATCTGACCTCTGTCACGCATCAGTCAGTCGAACCGTGAAACGCCAAGGAGGCAGTTCTGGCCAAACCTAAAGACGACGCC
>VERK01000247.1 GCA_018882725.1 Actinomycetota bacterium
TCCTCAACCCGCTCGGTGTTCCGAGCCGAATGAACGTGGGCCAGGTGCTCGAAGCGCACCTCGGTTACGCGGCTCGTTGGGGTTGGAACGTCGGTGGCAACAGCGTCGGTGACAAGCCGGTGCGCGGTACCGAGTCGAAGACTCGCCCGAGCACTCCGCCGGCCACGTTCATCTCCACACCGGTGTTCGATGGTGCGCACTGGGACGAAGTCGAGAAGTCGGGTCAGCACCCGACCATCGTCGACATCTTCCGCAATCTCAACCCCGAGTCGGATGGAGACAAGCCGCTCATCGGCCTCGACGGCAAGACCACGTTGTACAACGGCCGCACCGGCGAGAAGTACGACAACCAGATCACCGTTGGGTTCATGTACATCCTCAAGTTGTCGCACCTCGTCGACGACAAGATCCACGCACGTTCCACTGGTCCGTACAGCATGATCACCCAGCAGCCGCTCGGTGGTAAGGCGCAGTTCGGTGGCCAGCGCTTCGGCGAAATGGAAGTGTGGGCTCTCGAGGCCTACGGCGCGGCGTACTGCTTGCAGGAACTCCTCACCATCAAGTCCGACGACGTGCTCGGTCGCGTGAAGGTGTACGAAGCCATCGTCCAGGGCAAGAACATCCCCGAGCCGGGCATTCCCGAGAGCTTCAAGGTGCTCATGAAGGAAATGCAGGCCCTGTGCCTCAACGTCGAGGTCTTGGCCAAGGACGGATCCGAGATCGAGATGAAGGAGATCGACGAGGAAGTGTTCAGCACGACCGAGTCGCTCGGCATCGACATCAGCCGCCCCGAGCGCGGCAGCGACCAAGACGACCGCGAACGCGAGCGCGCCGGATTCCGGCGCTGATCGTCAGACCACGAACGAATCGACCAGAGAGAGAACACCATGCTCGACGTGAACATGTTCGACCAGCTTCGGATCGGCCTCGCAACGGCCGACGACATCCGCAACTGGTCCAGTGGCGAGGTCAAGAAGCCCGAAACCATCAACTACCGCACACTGCGCCCCGAGCGCGAAGGCCTCTTCTGCGAGAAGATCTTCGGACCGACTCGCGACTGGGAATGCGCCTGCGGCAAGTACAAGCGTGTGCGTTTCAAGGGCATCATCTGTGAGAAGTGCGGTGTGGAAGTCACTCGCTCGAAGGTTCGCCGCGAGCGCATGGGCCACATCGAACTGGCCGCACCCGTCGTGCACATCTGGTACCTCCGCGGTACCCGTTCGTGGCTCGCGTACTTGCTCGCCGGCATCGAGCCGCGCGAAGAACTGAAGGCCAAGCAGCTCGAGAAGGTCATCTACTTCGCGGCTCACCTCGTCACCTGGGTCGACGAAGAGCGTCGTCACGACGAACTCAACAGCCTCGAGAACGAGTACATCGGCGAGATCGAAGCCATCGAGAAGGAGCGCGATCTCGAGATCGATCGTCGCTTCAAGGAGCTCGAGAAGGAAGCATCGCGGCTCGAGGGCAGCGGAGCCAAGGACGCCGAAGTCAAGGCGCTGCAGAAGATCGGCGATCGTGACCTGGCGGCCATCCGCGAGCGTTACGAGAGCGAACTCGATCTCGTGAAGCGTTCGTGGGACGAGTTCAAGGGTCTCCACTCGCGTCAGATCATCGAGGACGAAACGCTGTGGCGCGAACTTCGCGACCGCTACGCCGACTACTTCGAAGGCGGCACTGGTGCGGACGCCATCAAGTCGCTCATCGATCGCATCGACTTCGCCGAAGAAGAGCGCAAGCTCCGCGACGCGATCGATCCGAAGGAAGGCCGCAAGCCCCTCAGCGCACAGCGCAAGCAGAAGGCCATCAAGCGTCTCAAGATCGTCGCCTCGTTCAACCAGCGCGACGAGCACGGTCGCTTGAAGAACGATCCCAAGGCCATGATCCTCGACGTCGTTCCGGTGATCCCGCCCGAACTGCGCCCGATGGTTCAGCTCGATGGTGGTCGTTTCGCCACGTCCGACCTCAACGACTTGTACCGCCGCGTGATCAACCGCAACAACCGTCTCGAGCGTCTGCTCGGTCTGGGTGCGCCCGAGATCATCGTCAACAACGAGAAGCGCATGTTGCAGGAAGCCGTCGACGCGTTGTTCGACAACGGCCGTCGTGGTCGTCCGGTCACGGGTCCGGGCAACCGTCCGCTCAAGTCGCTCTCCGACATGTTGAAGGGCAAGCAGGGTCGTTTCCGTCAGAACTTGCTCGGTAAGCGCGTCGACTACTCCGGCCGTTCGGTCATCGTGGCCGGCCCGACGTTGAAGTTGCACCAGTGCGGCCTGCCCAAGTTGATGGCTCTCGAACTGTTCAAGCCCTTCGTCATGAAGCGCCTCGTCCAGATCGAGTACGCCCAGAACATCAAGAGCGCCAAGCGCATGGTCGAGCGTCGCAATCCGCGCGTGTGGGACGTTCTCGAAGAAGTCATTCGTGAGCATCCGGTTCTTCTCAACCGCGCACCCACGTTGCACCGTCTCGGTATCCAGGCGTTCGAGCCGGTGTTGGTGGAAGGCAAGGCCATCCAGATCCACCCGCTCGTGTGCACCGCGTTCAACGCCGACTTCGACGGTGACCAGATGGCCGTGCACGTGCCGCTGTCGTCGGAGGCTCAGGCCGAAGCGCGCGTTCTCATGCTGAGCGCCAACAACATCTTGTCGCCGGCGTCGGGTCGCCCGATCGTCACCCCCACTCAAGACCTCATCATCGGTGCGTTCTATCTCACCGCCGACGAGCCGGGTGCCAAGGGTGAAGGTCGCGTGTTCCGCCACAACTGGGAAGTGTTCCGCGCCGTCGAAGAAGGCACTCTCAACCTCCACGCCAAGATCACGATGCGCAAGAGCGGTTCGCCGTTCGAGACCTCGGCGGGTCGCCTGCTGTTCGAAGAGGCATTGCCCGAGTCGTACGTGAACGAGTTCGGCCACATCTCCGAACCCATCAAGAAGTCGGAGATGGGTGTTCTTGTCGAGCGCCTGTCCGATCACTACACCAA
>VERK01000040.1 GCA_018882725.1 Actinomycetota bacterium
AACGCTCCGGCGGACGGTCTGCAGGGCGCCGTGGTGGCCAACCAGATCGTGGAAGACGGCAACGCTTCGGCCTACATCCTCAACCTCGACGACGCGTACGGCAACGGCATCGCCGCTGTCGTGAAGAGCGTGCTCGAGGCCGCGGGTGTCGAGGTCAAGGGCGTCAAGGCCTACGACCCGGCTGCTGCGTCGTTCGACGCTGAAGTCGCCGACCTGGTCGCCGCCGATCCGGACGCAGTCGTTCTGATCTCGTTCGACGAAGGCAGCCGCATCCTGCGCGTTGCTGTCGAGAGCGGAATCGGTCCGAAGGTGAAGAACTGGTACGGCACCGACGGCAACATGGGTAACGCACTCGGCGAGAACTTCGACGCCGGTAAGTGATCACCCACTCGCTCTGATCGAGTGAAGCAAGGGCCCCCCGGGAAACCGGGGGGCTCTTCTCTTTTCCAGATCTCCCCCGGGAAACCGGGGGGCCCTTCTCTTTTCCAGATCTCCCCCGGGACACCGGGGCGGGTCGACGTGATCAGCCGCCGGTGGCGCGTGCGAGGGTGCCGAGGTACAGCTCGATGACGTTCGGATCGCTCAACAGATCACGACCCGAGCCGGTGTAGGCGTTGCGACCCTGATCGAGGACGTACCCGCGGTGCACCACCTGCAGACAACGGCGAGCGTTCTGTTCGACCATCAAGATCGCCACGCCCGACTGATTGATCGTTCGGCAGTTCACGAACACTTCGTCTTGAAGTTGCGGGGACAACCCGGCTGACGGCTCGTCGAGAAGCAGGATCGACGGCTTCATCATCAGCGCCCGGCCCATGGCCACCATCTGACGTTCGCCACCCGACAACGAACCGGCGCGCAAGGCTGCTCGCTCTCCGAGCCGCGGGAACATCTCGACCACGTAGTCGAAGCGTTCGGAGAAGACCGAAGGCTTCAGGAAGCAACCCATCTCGAGGTTCTCGCGGACCGTCAGGCTCGGAAAGACGTTCTTGGTCTGCGGCACGTAACCGACACCCATCGCGACCAGTTCGTGGGCCTTGCGACCGGTGATCTCCTGTTCGTTCAGAAAGATCTGACCGGAGCGCACTTTGCACTGGCCGAGCACGGCCTTCAGGAACGTCGACTTGCCGGCGCCGTTCGGTCCGATGATGCCGACGAACTCGCCGGCCGACACTTCGAGATTGCAACCGTTGAGGATGTTGACCTCGGGGATGTAGCCAGCGACGAGATCAGTGGCGTGCAGAACCTTGGTCATGCGCCCTCCTCCAGGAGTGATCGACCCTGATGCGCGCCGAGGTAGGCATCGATCACCGCGGGGTTCTTCGAGATGTCGTCGGGCGTTCCTTCGGCGATGACTCGACCTTCGGCCATCACGATCACCCAGTCGGACACGTCGTGCACCATGTCCATGTCGTGTTCGACGAATAGCACGGTCATGCCCTCGTCGCGCAGGCCGCGGATGTGATCGTTCAGGCTCTGCTTGAGCGCCGGGTTGACGCCCGCCATCGGCTCGTCGAGCATCACCAGATTTGGGTTGGTCATCAACGCTCGAGCCATTTCCAGCAACTTGCGCTGCCCACCCGAGAGTGCGCCGGCGAACTCGTCCCGCATGTGCGACAACTTGAAGCGATCGAGAAGACCCTCGGCCCGGGCCGTGATCTCGTCCTCTTGCTTCTTCCAGGTGCTCGCGAACAGACCGTTCCACCACTTTTCACCGCGTTGACCGGTGGCACCGAGACGCATGTTCTCGATGACCGACAACTTGGTGAGGCTCTTGGTGAGCTGGAAGGTGCGCACCATGCCGAGGGCCGCGGTCTTGTGCGGTGCCACCTTGGCCATGTCTCGACCGTCGAACGACCACGTGCCGGTGGATGGTGTGTCGAATCCGGAGAGCAGGTTGAACAACGTTGTCTTACCGGCTCCGTTGGGTCCGATCAGGGCTGTGATCGAGCCACGCTGAACTTCGATGTGATCGACGTCGACGGCGACGATGCCACCGAACTCACGGCGGACACCGTCAGCGACCAGAACCGGATCGGGCTTACGTGATCCGGGCACTTTCTCGCAACCGGCCAGGGCCGAACGGGCGGCCTGTGCGAGGGGCGAATACGAACGTTCAGCGGCCATCGAACGCCATCTCCTTGCGATCTCCGAAGACACCCTGAGGGCGGAAGACCATCAGCAAGATGAGGGTCAGGCCGATGAGGATGAAGTTGAGCGGGCCGACGTCGGTCGAATCCATCACCTGGAAGTTTCCGATGCGGATCGGCTCGTCGGCGACCTGGCGCATGAAGTTGTCGAGGAACGTGAAGATGCCCCAGAAGATCATCGGACCCACGATGGAGCCGGAGACTCGGGCGACTCCGCCGAGTACGAGCGCCGTGAGGATGTAGAAGGTCACGTCACGGCTGTAGTTATCGGGCTGCACGGCCGCCCGGTCGATCGCGAAGATCATGCCCGAGATCGTTCCGAGGATGCCGCCGAGGATCAGCGATTGCATCTTGTACGAGTACACGTTCTTGCCGAGTGAGCGAACCGCGTCCTCGTCCTCGCGAATGGCCTTGAGCACACGACCCCACGGGCTCTTCATCAACTTGTAGACGAAGAAGCCGAGGAGGGCGACCAGGACCCAGCCGACGATCAGCGTCCAGAGTTCACGGCCGGTGAACCGGAACGGTGTGAAGCCGTACCTGGTGGCTTCATCGATGCCGACCTTGTTGCCGAGATCTCTGAACGTCTGCGAGAAATTGTTGATGCCGTCGCTGCCACCGAAGTAGTGCTTGAACCGAACCGAGCGCACGACCAAGCGGATGATCTCGGCCGCGGCAATCGTCACGATGGCCAGGTAGTCGGCTCGGAGACGAAGCGTCGGAACGCCCATCAACAGACCCAGCCCGACCGAGAACAAGATGCCGAGCGGGATTCCCCACCACATGGAGATTTCGAAGTACTGGGCGGTCATGCCGAGGCCGTACGCACCGCATGCCATGAACCCGGCCTGACCGAAGTTGAGAAGGCCGGTATAGCCGAACTGGACGTTGAGGCCGAGAGCAGCGATGGCGAAGTACACCGCGTTGATACCGATGAAGCCCTTGAGGGTGTTCTCGAAGATGAGCGACCAATCCATCGCTACCCCACTCTCTGCGCTTTACCGAGGATGCCCTGAGGACGGAACAGGAGCACGAGAATCAAGATGAGGAGGGCCGGCGTGGCCTTCAATTCGGTGGGTACGACCAGACTCGCCACTTCGACGAGAACGCCCACCACGAAACCGCCGACGAGAGCACCGAACGCCGATCCGAGTCCACCCAGGGTGATACCGGCGAACATCAGGAACAGCAAACGCGCTCCCATGTCGAAACTGACCTGCTCGTCGAGACCACGGAAAACGCCACCGGTGGCCGCCAAGGCGCCACCCAGGATCCAGACCAGCTTGACGACTCGTTCGGAATCGATACCAGTGGCCGAGGCCAGATCGGGGTTGTCGGACACCGCGCGCGTGGCCTTGCCGAGGCGTGTGTATCGCAACGCGAGCGCGACCGCCACGAGGATGAACACCGACAACACCGACAAGGTGAAGTCGCGAGGGGTGATCTGAATCGGTCCGAACTCCCACGACTTCTGCAGCGAGTAGTCGCCGTAGGGCCTCGTGCGGCTGTCGAATCGCGACAAGTAGAAGTTGCGCAGCAGGATCGACAAACCAACCGTGAGCACCATCTGGGTGACGAGGCCGATCCCCCGCTTGCGTAGTCGAGCGAAGATTCCGGCATTGAGCGCCCAGCCGAACAACCCACCGGCGGCGATGCCCAGTGGGGCAGCGATGAGGATGTGGAACTTGCCATCGTCGCTGACTCCGGGCAGGAAGCTCAGGAACCCGAGGAACGTGAGACCGGTGATGTTGAAGATGAAGGCGGCCAAACCGCCGAAAGTCACCATTTCGCCGTGGGCGAAGTTGGTGAGTCCGGTCGTGCCGAAAATGAGCGACAGGCCCACCGAGCACATGGCCAGGATCAACCCGAGTCGGATTCCGTTGACCAGGCGCTGCGCCAACTTCTCACCGAGATTCTGCGAGCCTCCCTGTGACTCACCGGTGAAGAAGTTCACGACCTTGGTGGACGTGATGAAACTCTCGGCCGTGAGCGTTTGAGTGGCGGGCGACGTCCCACTCAGTACCTGGCCGTCCGGCAAGGTGTCCTCGTCGAGCGTGACCGTGTAATTGGCCTTGCCCGGCAAATCGATGACCACCACGCCTTTGTCGTCGGTCTCTCCCCGTCCGACCTCGTTGCCGGCTTCGTCGGTGACCACGATGACGACTCCGGCGATTGGCTTATTGGCCGTCTCACCGCCGGCTCCGCGCGCCTGTTCTTTGACCTGTGCGCGGACCGATACGCCGTCAGCCGAGGCCGGGGTTGCCGCCCAGCCCAGGACGGCGAGGAAGCCGAACAGCAAGACGATCAATCGTCTCCAGCGATTCGCCACGAAAACCGTCTCTTCCTCGTCCAGTTGCCTGGGGAGAACCCCCCGCCCAGGTCCGACACCGCGACGACACATCGGCGACACGCAGCCGATACGCCCCGGACGACCAGAGGTCATCCGTGATGACGGAACGCCGAGATGGTAGTTCAGAGTCCGTGCCGTCTGAAAGAGTCGACCGAAGATCAGTGCCCGCGGCTGTCGCGAAACCGACTGTCTCCCCCATGATCCCCGTCTTGGCCGTCCTGGGGGTGGCCGTACTGTTCGGAACGACCGGAACGGCTCTGGCCAAGGCACCCGCGGGCACCGACCCCTTGGCCGCTGGCACCGTGCGGCTCCTGGTCGGAGGGGCGGCACTGTGTCTCATCGCCGGAAGGCGACTCTCGATGTGGCGCCAGCACCGGGCCGCTATCGCGGTTGGTGCCGTCGGTGTCGCGGTCTACCAACTGGGTTTCTTCGACGCGACCCAGCGAACCGGCGTCGCCATGGCGACGGTCATCACCATCGCCGTCAGTCCACTGGCCAGTCGGGCGATCGGAGCCGTTCGACGACGACCTGCGCCGGCTCCCCTGTGGTATCTCGCCGCGGTGATGATCGGAATCGGCTTGGTTCTTCTCGTGACGACAGGATCAGAACGTCTGGAGACCGACACCGCGGGCATCGTGGCCGCGATCCTGGCCGGAGCGAGTTACGCGCTCTACACCGAAGCGGGTTCGACAGCGATCGGAGCGGGCGCCGATTCGACGAGCACCATGGCCCTTCTCTTCTTTGGAGGCGGCCTTCTGGCCAGCCCTCTGCTCTTCGTGCGCGATCTCGCTTGGCTCGCCGAGGGACGTGGCGTGCTCGTCATGGCCTGGCTCGCTCTCGTGACACTCACGATTGCCTATGTTGCTTTCGGTTGGGGTTTGCGAACTCTCGCGCCGACCACGGTCGTGATGCTCACACTCCTCGAACCAGCCGTGGCCGCCGTGCTCGCGGTGACCTTCCTCGACGAACGCCTGTCGGGAATCGGTTGGATCGGCGCAGCTCTGGTGCTGGCCGCGATGCCGTTGGTCGCTCTGTCGGCACGCACTACCGTGCGCTCATGACTCGACCGGCCCCGATCAACAACCGACTCACACGTCTTCTCGGAGTCGATTATCCGATCGTCCAGGCCCCCATGGGCTGGATCGCACGTTCGCAACTCGCCTCAGCGGTCAGTCGGGCCGGCGCGCTCGGGATCATCGAGACGTCATCGGGAGAGTTGGACGCGGTCCGCAAGGAGATCTCTGCCATGCGCGAGATCACCGATCGCCCCTTCGGCGTCAACATCGCTCAACTCTTCGTGCGCGACCCGTCGATCGTTGATTTCGTGGTGGCTCAGGGTGTTCGGTTCGTCACCACGTCGGCGGGCGATCCGCGTCAATACACCGACAAGCTCAAAGCGGCTGGTCTCACGGTCTTCCACGTCGTTCCGACGTTGTCCGCGGCGCTGAAGGCGGTCGATGCCGGCGTGGACGGGCTCGTCGTGGAAGGCGGCGAAGGAGGCGGATTCAAGAACCCGCGCGATGTTTCCACCATGGTTCTTCTCCCCCTGGTTGCCAGCAAGGTCGACGTTCCGATCATCGCGGCCGGGGGGATCTGCGACGGACGATCGATGGCTGCGGCATTCGCTCTGGGCGCCGACGGGGTGCAGCTCGGAACACGCATGGTGTCAGCGGCTGAATCGCCGGTTCATGAGAACTGGAAGAACGCGATCGTGGCCGGGGCCGAAACCGACACGGTGTTCTTGAACCGCCACTCACGCCCTGGTCTGCGAGCACTGCGGACCGAGCGAACGACTCTGCTCGAGAAGCAGGAGAACGTTCCGCTCACGGAGATGAGTCGTGCTCTCGACCTCTACTTCGGCGGCGACATGGAGGCATCGATCGCACTGACCGGCCAGGTCATGGGACGCATCGAGTCGGTCGAACCCGTGGAGTCGATCATTCACTCGATGGTGAACGAATTCAGGGCCGTTCGAGATCGTTTACGCGACATCGATTGAGATGCGATTCGACTGAGTCACCAGTCGTGTGAGCGAGATCATGATCGCCGTCGCACCCGCGATGTGAATTGCCACCAGGGCGGCCGGAATGTCGTTGAAGTACTGCGTGTAGCCGACGGCAGCCTGAATGACACCGATTGCCATCGTTGCCTCGAGCACGCCGCTCATCGACTTCCACTCGTTCCGTGCTCGGCGAACGACAACGATGATCGCGAGAAGCGCCAGCAAGAAGAGAATCACGCTGATTCCGTGGATTCGAGCCACATGGGAGATATCGAAACCGAAACGACGCGCGTCTTCATCTCCAGCGTGGGGCCCCGAGCCGGTAACGATCGTTCCGGTGTACAGGGCGACACAGCCGAGCAGAAACACGACGAGAACCAGTCGCTGGGTGAGGGAGCGCCGACCGGTCCGCTCGACGCGCTGATCGTCGGCTGATCGAACCCAGAGCACGGTCGCATTCGTGACGAGCACCATCGACAGCAAGAAGTGTCCTTGGTTGGCCAACGGATGCAAGTCGGTGAGCACGACGATTCCGCCGAGCACGACCTGGCCGACCACACCGGCCACCAGACCCCAGGCCAGACGGACGAGGTCGGGACGACGCGGCAGACGGCGGTGGGCACCGAGAACGGCCAGAATCACCGACACGGCGACCAGACCAGTGAAGAGACGATTGACCTGCTCGATCGCACCGTGTGTCGACGACACGTCGATGAAGCGTTCTTCGTTGCAACGAGGCCAGTCCTCGCAACCGAGTCCCGATCCGGTGAGACGCACGGCTGCACCGGTGAGGACGATCACGCACAGGAAGGCCAGAGCCGTGAACGCAAGCCGCGAATACGAGCGAGGGCTGATCGTCCGCACGACCCGACCCTATTACGGAGAGTTGACGGTCGACCCTTCCGGACCGAAGTACGGTCGTGACCGTGCTCACATCGTTCGACGACTACCCGATTCATCCGTCGAGTTCACCGATCGCCTTCACCGCGTCGAGTGATCCGAATCACTACGACCGCTACTTCTTCAACGGTTATCGACGTGACGCGTCTCTGTATTTCGGCGTCGCGCTCGGGCTGTATCCGAACCGTCACGTGGTGGACGCGTCGTTCTCGGTGGTGGTATCTGGCTCTCGGCAGATCTCACTTCACGCGTCCGGACGCGCTCCTCTCGATCGAGCCCGCGCGAACCTGGTGGGCCCCATCGAGGTGCGCATCATCGAACCGATGAAGCGACACCGCGTGATCGTCGATTCTCCCGAACATGCGATCAAGGCCGACCTCGAGTTCGTCGCTCGCAGCGGGCCGGTTCAGGAGCCGCACTTTCTCGCCCGCGCCGGACAGCGGATCACCACCGATTACACCCGACTCACACAGTTCGGTCACTGGTCGGGCTGGATCGAGGTCGAGGGTGAACGCCATGACGTCGAAGCCGGTTCGTACGGCTCGCGTGACCGCTCGTGGGGCGTCCGCCCCATCGGTCCGCCGGCCGAACTCGGAGCGCCCACCAACAAGCCGCAGTTCTACTGGTTGTGGGCACCGGTGAACTTCGAGAACTACGCCACGCATTTCGATGTCAACGAATACTCCGATGGTTCGCGCTGGCACGAAGTCGGCTTCGTTCTCGACGATGGTGAAGCGCCGGCCGTGGCCGCCGAACGAGTCGATTACTCGTCGTCGCTTCGACCCGGAACCCGCTGGGCTCAATCGTTCTCGCTCGACCTCGCACTCCCCGACGGAAGTTCACGTCATCTCGAGTTCGAACCCCTGTACGAGTTCCACATGTCGGGTATCGGATACTTCAATCCCGACTGGGGACATGGCTACTGGAAGGGCGAACTAGCGGTGGGAGCCGAAGCGTGGAACCTGCCGGTCGCCACGCCATGTGAGCCACGACATGTGCACATTCAGGCGGTGTGCCGCGTTCGCGACGGCTCGAATACCGGTCTTGGAGTTCTCGAGCAATTGATCATCGGCGATCATCGGCCGACTGGCCTCACCGGACTCTTCGATCCGTTCTGATGCGCGGCGTTGCGGCTACGTGTGCCTGATGGTCATTCCTCCGTCGACCACGAGAGTCGCTCCGTTGGTGAAGCTGGCCGCTGGGAGACACAACGAGAAAGTCATCTGGGCCACCTCTTCGGGTTCGCCGTAACGCCGCAGCGGAACCTTCCGTTTCGCGTACACGTCCTTGGCGTCGCCGGGAATACCCGCCGTCATACCGGTGTTGATCGGGCCTGGACACACACAGTTCACGGTGATCCCGAACCGCCCCAACTCGACCGCCATCGAACGGGTGAGTCCGGTCACGCCAGCCTTCGAGGCCGAGTAGGCGGCCAATCCTCCGGTAGCGACGATCGATTCGGTGGACGCGATGTTCACGATGCGACCGAATCCGGCCTCCTTCATGACCGGCACTACCAGCCGAGCCAAGTGCACATAAGCCGACAAGTTGACGTCGATGGTTCGGCGCCACGCGTCGAGGAACGAATCGTCGTCTTGAAGAAGGCTCGACACCAACGACACACCAGCGTTGTTCACGAGGGAGTCGATCCGTCCCCATTCGTCGCGCACTCGCTTCACCATCGACGCGAGCGCGGCGCGATCGGTCACGTCGAGAGGGAAGCCCAGAACACGACCGGGACCATGAGCACTCTCGATCTCGCCCACGACCGTCGCCACGCGGTCGGCACCCAGATCGACCACGGCGACGCGCGCTCCCTCATCGGCGAAGAGGTGTGCCGTGGCCCGACCCATTCCACTGGCCGAACCGGTCACGATGGCGACCCGATCGGTCATCGTCCGGTCGAGCGAGGTGAGACGTGTCATGAACGCCGCCAGGTCTCCCGACCGGCCATTCCGTAGGTGCGAAGGATCGTCGCGCGCACCGGATCGATGAGCAAGAAGACGTGGTTGTCGGATTCGGGCCCACCTGGCTCGAACGCCTTGAGGTCGTAGCCCATCTTGTCCCAGAGGTCGACTCGCTCGGCCGTGGTATCGGCGATCCGAGCCTCACCCCAGACGATGCAACTGTCCCACTTGGTGGATTCGCCCACGGAGAAGTGAACCGTGGCCCGAGGGTTCTGGCGGACGTTACGCACCTTGCGACTGCTCGACAGCACGAACGCTGCGACCTGATCACCGATCCAGTTCACCGCGACCGGGGCCAGGTGTGGTTCGCCGTCGGAACCGGTGGTCGCAATGAACGCGAACGGGCCGTACCGACGACTATCGGACTTGATGTCTTCGAGTGATGCCATGGTGAGTGCTCCTTCGTGTCGAAAAGTTGCTGTTCGTCAGTGGCGCTTCCAACGCTCGATACCGGCCATGCCGTACGCACGCATGAGCAGGGCCCGGTCCACGTCGACCCTCATGAAAACTGTGTCCGGACTGTTGTCGGGTCCACCCGGAGCAAAGGCGTTCAAGTCGTAGTCGAACACACCACTCCAGAGTCGACGCTTCGTCTCGACGTCGGCGTGCAGCGACGAGCGTCCCCACACCTCCACGCCGTCACCGTTCTCGGTCACCTGCCAGTGCAGTGCCACCCTGGCTTCATGAGCGACGTTCTTCGACTTCACCGAATCACGTCCCACCATGATCCAGATCATGTCCCCCTCCCAGCACGGATGAACCGGCACGACGTCGGGTTCACCGTCAGCGCCGACCGTCGCCAAGTGGGCCCACGGACTGAGGCCGGTCGCGAAGGATTTGATGTCCTGCAGTGTCAGGGTCGTCATGGTCTCACCTCGTAGAAAGCGTTGACGGAATGTTCGATGTCGAGGCGCCGGAAGCGGGTGAAACCGGCGTCTTCAGCCATGGCCCGCGCCTTCGATTCGGGTAGGCCGAGAGTCCCGAGACCAGCCCCACCGGGAGCCGAAAGTGCTGACGACATGCACGACATCACACTGATTCCGTACATCAGCGAGGCCATCGGATTCTTCGCAGCGTTCTCTTCGAATGTGTCGAGGGCCTTGATGTCGACGAGCAGCCACGTGCCGTCGGGTTTCAGCGACCGGCGAATGGCCCGCATTACCTCGGCCGGGTGAGTCATGTCGTGGACACAGTCGAACGCGGTGACCAGATCGAGCGAACCGTCGTCAGGAAGTGGCTCCCTTCGCGGATCGACGAAGCGCGCGTTGGCCACACCCGATTCGCGTAGTTTCGTCTCAGCACGGTCGAGCGCGTAGCGCGAAATGTCGTAGCCGACGACTTCCGAGTGTGGGAAGCGCTGAGCCAAGCGCAGCGCGGCTCTGCCGGCGCCGCAACCAATGTCGGCGACGCGCGCGCCACCATCGAGTTTGGGGACCACGCCATCGAGTGCGGGCACGACGAGAGGAATCTGGAAGGCGTTCGACCACGGCTCGAACGAGCGCTCGATCCCGACGGCGCCCTCGGGTCCGTGGCTGTCGTAGTCGTGGCCCATCCCAGTTCGGAAGCTCTCAGGAAGACGTTCGAGTGCCGCCATCGTCTGTGGCAGGCGATGGAACATTCCCATTCCGAACGCGGGGTTCTCCTCGTCGGCGAGGACCAAACGGGCTTCTGGTCGCAACCAGAACGTTTCGCGACCATCTTCGTCACGGGCGAATTCGATCACCTTGGCCGCGGCTTGGTTGTGAGCCCACTCCTGAACCCAACGCGGAGCCAGGTTCAGCCGACTCGACAACTCGTCGATCGTGAGCGGCTGATCGAGCGCCGCCATCGCTTGGTAGAGGCCCAGGCGATCTCCGAGGTGGATCATGCCGGCCGTCACCGCGCCTTCGAGTTTCGTGAACACGTGGAAGCTGAAGAGCTTCACGGCCATGGGATCGATTTCGGTCACGGTTCAGTCCGTTCAGTACGTGCGGTCGGCGTGAGCCAAGTGTTCCACATCGCTCAACTTGGTCAAGCCGAAGGTGTGACCGTCCCCGATCGCGTACGACGACAGTCGGCTGATCGACGCGTGCCCGAGGACGAAACGCTCCCACTCCCACGGGGTGGCTGGCAGACCCAGCAGATGGCAGATCAGGACACTGTTGGTTCCGGCGTGAGCCACCAGCAAGATTCGACGATCGGGATCGTCGATCTCCCAGACCGGCAGGCTCTGTCCACTGGGTCGCATACCGCGCTCCGCGAAGAAGAAGCCGGCGTTGGTGTGGATGCGGTCGACGAAGTCACGGACGGGCTCGCCACCGACGAGACCCTCCCAGCGCTGCTCGGCCGGTCGCCGACGCTCTTCGGCGTAGGCCGCGTCGGCTCGTTCGCGCGGTGTGCCGTGCCACAGGGGGTTGCGGATCTCCTCGAGCCAGTCCTGGATCGGTTCGTCCAGTTGACGATCGTCGAGCAGCGGACGGGCGGTTTGGCGAGCCCGCACCAATGGCGACACCCACACCTCGTCGAAGACTTCGCCCTGCAGAACCCGAGCGACTTCGGTCGCTTGTCGGTGACCCCGATCGGTCAGAGGTGGATTGTCGACGTTCAAGTCGTCGCGAACCCATTCGGGTTCGCCGTGGCGAACGAGAACGATCTGCATCTCAACGATCTCCTTGATTCATTTCACCCTCAGCCACGGCCATCGGCCTCGGTGACCGACGTCGACTCGATCCAGTCGGCGTACATCCGAGCGTACGGACCCGGCGTGGCCACCAGTCGATCGTGATGTCCGTCCTGAACCACACGTCCGTCGGCCAACACGACCACGCGGTCGGCCCGGGCCGCGGTGGATAGGCGATGAGCGATCGAAATCGTCGTGCGGTTCCGGCTGAGCATGTCGAGCGCGCGTGCGATGCGAACCTCGGTTCCGGGATCGACCGACGACGTCGCCTCGTCCAACACCAGAATCGGCGGGTCGACGATCGCGGCTCGAATCAACGCGACCAACTGGCGCTCACCCGCCGACAGTGCGGAACCGCGGTTCCCCACGTGGGTGTCGAGACCGTCGGTCAGGCTGGCGACCCAATCGGTCAGTCCGAGTGAGTCGATGCACTTCGTCACGTCGTCGAGGCCGATACCCGGTCGCGCGAAGCCGACGTTCGCGATGATCGAATCATCGAACAGGAAGGGTTCCTGAGGGACGACGACCACCGTACGGCGAAGTTCTTCGTTGTCGATCCGGCTCAGCGACACTCCCCCGATCCGCACGTCACCCACCGTCGGATCGGAGAAGCGAGCCAGCAATCGGCCCAAGGTCGTTTTTCCGGACCCCGTCTCTCCAACGATCGCGACTCTGGTTCCGGCCTTGATCGTGATGTCGACGTTGCGCAGTGCCGGGGCCTCTTCGGCCTCGTCCCCGCGCGGGCGATAACGGAAACTCACGTCGTCGACGACGATGTCGAGCGGCCCTCGAGGCAGAGGGATCGGATCGGAGGGCGGCAACGGGCCCACTGGGATGGACAAGATGCCCAGGACACGACGCAGGCCGGCGATCGCGGTTTGTGTCTGGTCGAGAACTTCGGTGAGTTCGGCGATCGGCTCGAGCAAGCGATACGTCAGGAAGACGAATCCGACCAATGCGCC
>VERK01000248.1 GCA_018882725.1 Actinomycetota bacterium
GGCCAGCCCTCCACTTGATCGAGTTCCTTCACTCCGATGGGCAGCCCGCCGAAGGGTTGTGTCACGTCGGCCCGACGGGCCGCAGCACGCGCCCGCTCGGGATCGACGAAGGAGAACGAGTTGAGACGACTGGCTTCGATGGCCGCCAGTGACGCATCGAGCTCTTCGAGCGGGTGACGTTCCTTGCGGCGGAACGCGTCCATCAGCGAGCACGCATCGCCGGTCCACGGAGATGTTGACGATTGTGACGAGTGCGTGTTCGACGACATGGTTCGGACGCTAGTGCGCTCGTAGAGTCAAGTGAGATGGACAGTCGACAGTTCCTCGGTCTGCAGCCCACCCACAATCCGTATCGCTGGGTTCTTCCGGTGGTTCCGGGTATCTCAACCGGTGGTGGGTTCCTCTACGGAGGTTGTGGTCTGGCCGCGGCCGTGGCTGCGATGGAGGGAACATCGGGTCGCAAAGCCGTGTGGGCGACCGCGCAGTACCTCTCGTACGCCAAACCGGGCGAAACGATGGACATCGACGTCGTGCTCGCCGTGCACGGCCACCAGATCACTCAAGCCCGAGCGTTGTGTCACGTGGGCGATCGCGAGATTCTCACCGTCAACGCCGCCTTGGGCGATCGTGATCTCGTGGAAGCCGGGCAATGGGAAACCATGCCCACCGACATTCCGGCGCCGCACGAATGCACCGAGCGTCCGCACGTCCTCGACTGGTCGGGAACCATCTCGAGTCGTATGGACCAGCGCATCGTGAAGGGCCGCGAACATCTCGAAGAACTCGACGGCACCCCGGGTGACGGGCAGGTTCTGCTCTGGACGCGGATTCCCGAAGTGATCGAGGGAGTCGACACCGCCACCCTGGCCATCCTGGGCGACTTCGTTCCGATGGGAGTGGGCCAGTCACTCGGCATTCGTGGGGGCGGGAACAGCCTCGACAACACCATTCGCGTGGGCAAACTCGTCCCCACTGAATGGGTTTTGCTCGACATCCGAATCCACATGGTCCAGCGCGGCTTCGGGCACGGGTTGGTGCACATGTTCGCCGAGGACGGAACCCTTCTGGCCACGGCGAGTCAGAGTTGCATCGTGCGGTTCTGGCGTGACATGCCCGGTCCGGGCCCCTCGGGTAAAGCGAAGTGACCCGGGTCGGCCACAATGGCCGACATGACTTCACCGCTGCCTCGTCGCAATGGCATGACCGTTCCGTTGCCCGGTCATCTGCACACTCATCGCGACAAACTCGTCGAGTTGGCCGACCTCGGCTACTCCGACATCTGGTCGGCCGAATCAGACGGTGCCGACGCGTTCACTCCGCTCACGTTGGCGGCCGCCTGGGAACCGCGATTGCGTCTGGGCACGGCCATCGTTCCGGCCTACACCCGTTCGCCCGCCTGCTTCGCACAGAGCGTCGCGAGTCTGGCCGACGCCGCACCCGGTCGTTTCGCAATCGGCATCGGATCGAGCAGCAACGTGATCGTCGAACGCTGGAACGGCGTGCCCTTCGTCGAGCCGTACAAGAAGGTTCGTGACGTCGTTCGTTTCTTGAACGACGCTCTGGCAGGAGAGAAGATCGCCAAGTCGTACGACACCTTCACCGTGAACGGATTCAAGTTGGGAGTGCGGCCGGAAGTGAAGCCGAGCATTCTCGTGGCGGCGTTGCGTGACGGCATGTTGCGATTGGCTGGCCGCGAGGCCGACGGGGCAATCATCAACTGGCTGTCACCCGAGGACGTGCGCAAGGTCGTGGGTGTGGTGCGCGATGCCGCCGGTGGCGCCGAGCGCGAGATCGTGGCGCGCATCTTCGTGTGCCCGAGCGAGAACACCGAGGTGGTTCGGAACGCGGCCAAGTTCGCGATCGCGGCCTACTTGAACGTTCCGGTGTACGCGGCGTTCCACGAGTGGCTCGGACGTGGCCCGCAGTTGGCCGGTATGTGGGACGCGTGGAAGGCCGGTGACCGCAAGGCGGCCCTGGCCGCCATCCCCGACGAGGTCGTGGACGACTTGGTGGTGCACGGATCGCCGGCACAGTGTCGGGCCCAGATCGATCGGTACTTCGCCAACGGTGTCACCACCAGCTCTCTCGCGATCCTGCCGCTCGACCCGGAACTCGATTTCTGGAACGCGGTGAAAGAGTTGTCGCCCAGCGCGAACTAGGCCGCTTCCGAGCTGGCGAATCCGTCGAGGATGCGTCGCATCTCGGCCACGTGCTCGAGACCGATCCGGCACGTTTCGTCGTCGAGTATGAAGAGAGACGCGAGATCGTCGGGCACCGAGAAGTGGTCGCGGTGGAATCCGTCGAGGGTGAGTTGTTCGGGGCGCGTGGTGCTGGCCATGTGGTCAGCCTTCCGACGGGGTGTGGCAGAGATCGGTTGCGCATCGGGCCCGTTCAGTAGTTTCGAGCCGTGACGGCTGATCAGGGGGACGACTCGCTCGACGAGCGTCGCCCGGCTTGGCCGGTCCTGCGGGCGGCCCTGGCCGCGCAGAAGTGGGGTCTGACCATCGGTGTGCTGATCGGTCTCACCTGGACGGTCGGCAAGGTCGCCGTACCTCAGCTCACCAAGCTCGGCATCGATCGCGCGATCGAAGGTGATGACTCGCTGGCGTTCTGGGCCTTGCTGATCGTTGCGGCTGGCGTCATCGCCGGCATCTTCACCGCGTTCCGGCGGTGGATCGCGTTTCGTGAGAGTCGGCTGACCGAGACGCGTCTGCGCGAGAGGATCTTCGCGCATCTCCTCACGCTGCACGTGGGGTACCACGACCGGATGTCGACCGGACAGTTGATGAGCCGCGCCTCGTCCGATCTGCAACAGGTGCAGGCCTTCGTGGTGATGATTCCGCTCGTCTTGTCGAACGTGGCGATGATCATCACCGTCGTCGTCCTCCTGGTGATTTCCGAACCTCTTCTCGCACTTCTCGCTCTCGCGCCGCT
>VERK01000249.1 GCA_018882725.1 Actinomycetota bacterium
GCAGTACGCGACGGCACCCAACTCCGGGAAGGCCGATGTCGACGCCGCGATGAAAGCCGCTGCCGATGCTTTCGAGACCTGGCGCGACTCCACGCCGAAGGATCGTTCGCTCGCGCTTTTCCGTATCGCCGATGCGATAGAGGCACGCGGCGAAGAGTTCGTCGCGCTCGAATCGGAGAACTGCGGTAAGCCGGTCGGCATCACGCGCTCGGAAGAGATTCCGCCGATGGTCGACCACGTTCGCTTCTTCGCGACCGCGGCTCGCCATCTCGAAGGCAAGAGCGCGGGCGAGTACGTGCCGGGAATGACGAGTTACATCCGACGCGAGCCGGTGGGCGTGTGCGCCCAAGTGGCCCCGTGGAACTACCCGATGATGATGGCGGTCTGGAAGTTCGCGCCGGCCGTCGCGGCCGGCAACACCGTGGTTCTCAAGCCGAGCGACACCACGCCGGTCACCACCACACTGCTGGCCGAGATCTGCGCCGAGTTCCTTCCGGCTGGAGTGGTGAACGTGATCTGCGGTGAACGCGATACCGGACGAGCCATGGTCGCCCACGACACGCCGTCGTTGGTGAGTGTGACGGGTTCGGTTCGCGCCGGGATGGAGGTGGCCGAGGCCGCCGCCAAGTCACTGAAGCGCGTACACCTCGAACTCGGTGGAAAAGCGCCGGTCGTCGTGTTCGACGACGCCGACATCGAAGCCGCCGCCGAGGGAATCGCCATCGGCGGCTACTTCAACGCGGGTCAGGACTGCACGGCTGCTACGCGCGTGCTGTGTGCCGGCGGCGTGTACAAGGATTTCGTGGCCGCGTTGTCCGAGCGCGCGAAGGCCACGGTGTGCGGCGCCCCCGACTCCGACGACACGTTCTTCGGTCCGGTCAACAACGCCAATCAGCTGTCCCGGGTGAGTGGCTTCTTCGATCGTCTGCCCAAGCATGCCGAGGTCACCGCCGGCGGTGCGCGTCAGGGCAACAAGGGGTACTTCTTCTCGCCGACTGTCGTGAGCAACCTCAAGCAGGACGACGAGATGATCCAGAACGAGATCTTCGGACCGGTCATCACCGTGCAGAAGTTCACCGACGAGGATGAAGCCGTTCGACTCGCCAATGGTGTGGAGTACGGCTTGGCCTCGAGCGTGTGGACCAAGGATTTCGCGCGCGCCATGCGTATGACCAAGCGACTCGACTTCGGATGCGTGTGGGTCAACACACACATACCGATGGTGGCCGAGATGCCCCACGGCGGCTTCAAGAAGTCGGGTTACGGCAAGGATCTCTCGGCGTACGCGCTCGACGACTACACGCGCATCAAGCACGTCATGGCGAATCTCGCCTGACGTAACGGCGAATCTCGCCTGACGTAACGGCGAATCTCGCCTGAGTTCTCAGCGGCGGGCGAACTCGGTGGCGGCGTACTCGATCGCGTCGGTGAGCACGTCACCGATGAATCGCAGTTCGTCGGGTCCGCACACCAGAGTGGGGGCCAGGACGAGCACAGGGTCGGCGCGGTCGTCGGCGCGGCAGAAGAGGCCGTTGGCGAAGATGCGCGGAGACAGTGTGTCGCGCAAGAGCCAGTTCGATTCGGCGGCGTCGAACGACTGCTTCGTCTCTTTGTCCTTCACGAGTTCGATCACGCGGAAGTAGCCACAACCGCGCACGTCACCCACCAGAGGCCTATCGCGGAGCGATTCCATCACCTCGTCGAACACCGGCTCGTTGCGACGCACCGATCCGAGAACGTCTTCCTTCTCCAGGAGATCGATGTTGGCCAGGGCCACGGCACAACTCACCGGGTGACCACCGAACGTGAGACCGTGCAGCAAGATCTTGCCGTCGCGTTCGATGAAAGGTGCGGCGATGCGATCGCTCACGATCACCCCTCCGAGGGGCGCGTATCCGCTGGTCACCCCCTTGGCGAATGTGATCATGTCGGGCTGGTAGCCGAATCGTTCGCAACCGAACCAGTGGCCGAGGCGGCCGAAACCGCAGATGACTTCGTCGGACACCAACAAGATTCCGTAGTGGTCGCAGATCGCACGCACTCGCTCCCAATAACCCGCAGGTGGGACGAGGGTGCCCCCGGTGTTCTGCACTGGTTCCATGATCACCATGGCCACCGTGTCGGGTCCGGCCTCGACGATCGCCCGCTCCACATCGTCGGCGCACGCGAGTGAGCAGGCCGACTGCTGGGCGCAGAACCCGCAGCGGTACCGGTTGGTGTTGGCGGCCTTGAGGGCCCAGGGCAGCAGGGGCTCGAACGGTTCGCGAATGGCGGGGATGCCCGTGATGCTGAGTGCGCCCAGGGTTGTGCCGTGGTACGCATAGTTTCGGCTGACGACCTTGCGGCGTTGCGGTTGGCCGATGGCGGCGAAGTACTGCACGGCGATCTTCCAGGCCGACTCGACGGCCTCGCCGCCTCCACTCGTGAAGAAGACACGATTGAGGTCACCGGGGGCGAGGTCGGCCAGGCGTGTGGCCAGGTCGATCGCGGGCTCGTGAGCGAAGCTCCAGATCGGGAAGTAGGCCAACGACCCGGCCTGCTGGGCGGCCACCTCGGCCAACTCGCGACGGCCGTGGCCGATGTTCACGGTGAAGAGCCCCGACAATCCATCGAGGTAACGACGGCCGGCGTCGTCGAAGATCCACGCGCCCTCACCCCGGCTGATCACCGGGAGGCCCGAGCGTTGAGTCGCGTGGAGATTGGTGAAGTGTCCCCAGAGGTGCCGACGAGCGTTGAGTTGGCGATCGTCGGTCATGGTGGGGTCCCGGTGACCGCTCGGCCACCTGTCGTTCACCTTAGTTGTCGCCTCGTGAAGCGGTGGTGTGTCCTATGATCCGTCGAGACGTTCCTCATGGGGCGTCGTCGTGGCAAGGACATCTCTGGGGAGGGGGTTCGGGCAGGTGTCGCAGGACCGAGGTGCAGTCGAACTCGAGA
>VERK01000250.1 GCA_018882725.1 Actinomycetota bacterium
CCCACGGGTGACGCGTCGGTCAACGGCGCTGGCGCGTACGCATCGGTCACGGTGCGGTTGGTGTCGGGCGCCAATCAATTCGATGCGTGGGGATCGGCGTCGCCGCTGTGCCCGTCGCCCACGGCCGACCTCGGCAGCGCGACTCCGTCGACGATCACGGTGCCCGACGGCCCGATCGCTCGCGGGTCGACCGATCGCAACGCGGTTCGACAGATTCAGGTGTTCCTCACACAGGCCTCGGCCGTGCTCGGTGTGCCGACGATGAATCCGGGTGGCACCGATGGATTGTTCGGGCCGATGACCGAGAACTCGGTGAAGGCGTTCCAGACCACGATGCAGACGCAGGGTTCGTTCGCCGGACTCGTGGACGGAGTGTGGGGTCCCGACACCGCCGTTGCCGCGCGACTCGTGATTCCGCAATTGCCTGCGGCCGCGACTGGCACATGGGCGTATCTGGGTCGCTTCCCCTTGGAATCGAACGGTTGGGGAGTGCGCATCGCGACGCCGAGTGGCGATCTCGCCACGACATCACCCGACACCACACTCGGCGTGTGTCAGGCCAACGGATCGATCCGCCACTACCGCGGCGCGATCGTCGCGGCCTACGCGGGTGGAACGAATACGCCGCAGCGAACGATCAACGATGTTCCGGTCGAGCAGTACTTGCGTGGCGTGGTGCCGCGCGAGTCGCCCGCCTCGTGGGGTGACGCCGCCGGTGGGGCGGGCATCAATGCGTTGCGTGCGCAGTCGGTGGCTGCGCGTTCGTACGGCCTCGCGCAGAACCGTTACACCTACGCCAAGTCGTGCGATTCCGACTCGTGCCAGGTGTACGGGGGAGCGGCCACGCGCCCGTCGGCCACGGGTGGGGCCACGATTCTCGAAGATGCGCGCACCGATCGCGCGATCGTCGACAGCGCGGGCGTCATTCGTGTTCGCTCCGACAATCCGACCGCACCGGTGTCCACCGAGTTCTCGTCGTCGAACGGTGATCGCACCGCGGGAGGTGCGTTCACATCGGTCGACGATCCGGGCGACATGATCGATGCGAACCCGTGGAATCGCTGGACGCGGGTGCTCGACGCGTCGGCATTGGCCGGCCGTTACGGCCTGTCGTCGATCACCGGCGCTTCGAACGAGAACGATCCGCTGTCGGTCAACCGCGGCTGGCAAGGGATGTGGGCATTGCAGACGCGGCTGATGTCGGGTTCGTCGTCCACGGTGGTGAGTCACGCCACGTTGCGGTCAGCGTACGACTTGCCGTCCATCGCCTTCACCGTGCGTGTGGTGAAGCGTGATGTGGTGTTGCCGGACGACTTCTTGTTCATCGGTGACTCGGTGGGAGAGAGCATCGCGGCTCGTTCGCAATCAGGTGAACTGCCGTCACTATTGAGCGGAGTGTTCGCCTCGACGTATTACGACGCGCTCACCAACCGCTGCACCGTGGGTGCTTGCGTGGCCAATCAATTCGACGGATTGGGAGTGGCGCAGAACGCTCCCGGAACACCCGACATCGCGGTGGTGGCGCTCGGCTACAACGACTCGGGCCCGGCTATGGCCGGCGAGATCGATCAGGTGATGACGGCGCTCGTGAATCGCGGCGTGCGCTTGGTTGGTTGGGTCAACTTGTCGCAGCGGCGCACGAGTGGTGGTTCGCCCACGTACGCCCGACACAACGAAGCATTGCGTGCGGCGGCAGCCAAGTGGCCGCAACTCCGGGTGCTCGATTGGAACGGTGCGAGCTCACTTGGCTCGCAGTCGCGTTGGTACAGCGACGGCGTGCATCTCACCACAACGGGTCAGGCGCAGTACGCGTTGTGGTTGCGCGATCGGATCATCGAGATGGTGGCCGGTATCGAGCAGACGCGCGTGTTCGGTGACGATCGCTATCTGACCGCGATTCAGATCTCCTCGCAGGCGCGATCGGCCGGGGCGATCACTGGTGGCGAAGTGGTCATCGTGAACGGCACCGGAACCGTGGACGGTTTGGCCGCGGCCGGTTTCGCTGGCGCGCGCCGTGCGGCCATTCTGCTGACGCGTGCTGATGCGCTGCCGGGCGACGTCGCGGCGCATCTTCAGAGTCTCAATCCTTCGCGTGTCACGGTGGTGGGTGGGGTCAATGCGGTGATGCCGGCTGTGCTCGATCAGATTCGTGCGTTGGCTCCGGCGGCTGTGGTCGAACGAGTCGAAGGTGCCGATCGCTATCTCACCGCGCAAGCACTCGCTCGCACCGTGTTGGCTGACGCTCCCGTTCTCTACATCGCCAGTGGCCAGTCGCAGGTGGACGCGCTGTCGATCGCGCCCGCCGCGTACGCGCAGGCCGATCCGCTGTTGTTGTCGACGCCGCTCGGACTCGACGACAGCACGCAGGTGGCCGTGCGCGAATGGTGGGCGGCCAATCCGACTGGTCGCGTGGTGATCGTCGGCGGAACGTCGGCCATCGGGAGCGGACTCGAGAAGCAGTTGTTGTTCTTCGGAATTCCGGCGAACAAGACCACGCGTCTCAACGGCAAGGATCGCTACGAGACGAGTTCGGCCGCCGTGGCGTGGGTGCGTTCGAACGTGACCGGATTCGCATCGGGGAGTATCGGCGTTGCGTCGGGTCAATCGCCGATCGACTCGCTCACGTCGTCGCCACTTCTTGCCGGTGGAGCCGTTCGATCGCCATTGCTCCTGGTTCCGCCCTGCGGCGCGGTGCCCGCCACCACCAAGACTGCGCTCGCATCGGTGACCCGGCAGTACGTGATCGGCGGTCCGGGTGCGGTTTGTGACGCGCTGGCTTTGGCTCTCAAGCAGCGCTAGCCGTAGCCTCGCCCGCATGGACATCAAGGGAGCAAGTGCAATCGTTACTGGCGGCGCATCCGGAATCGGAGCCGCCACCGCTCGTCTTCTCGCCGCGCGCGGTGCGAAGGTGGTCGTGGCCGACCTTC
>VERK01000251.1 GCA_018882725.1 Actinomycetota bacterium
GAATGTCGGGTTCGTCGGGGCCGAACTCTTGGCGGTGGTGCGCCATGTGAACACGCCGATACGCGTCGGTATTGGTGAACGCTGGATATCCGATCAGCCAACGCCCCACGAAGTCGTTGGCAGCTTTGTTCCGGAACAAGAGTCGATGCGCGGCTTCGTGCATGAGCGAGGCGAACTGGGCGTGGGCGCGACCCATGAGAACGATGGCGGGGATCCACGACCAAGGCCCGAGCCACACCGCGCCCAGCACGACGAGGGCAGTCTGTGCGTACGCCGACACCACCGAAAGTGCGTTGCGCCACGAGGGAATGCGCCGCAACGACTCGCGCACTGCTGGTGTCGCGCGTCCATCGGCGAACACGTCATCAGTGGCACGCCCGGGTACGAGCACGTCGGGCGACGGAACCATTCCGCCGAGTCGAGGCGTTGCCACGTCGGTCACGACCACAGATTACGAATCGCGCAGGTCTTCTTTCCACGAGCGGAAGCGATCGTGATGCGTGCCACTCGGGCCGACGCCGTCGCCACTTCCGTCGGGGAACAGCCTGAACGTGAACTGCCGCGATAGATCGTGGGCATCGGCCGCCCAATAACGAGCGTCGGCATCGGTGGCCGGTCCGGCGCGCCACAACAGCCAGGGCCCGATTCGCCGTTTGTATTCGGCTGCCGGCTGGCCGGGAAGATCACGGCCGAGGTCGAGCAACTCCGATGGAGCCTCGATCCAGGCCGTCGCCACGATATTGCGGTCGCGCACCGGCGTGGCGGGCAGGTCGACGGTGCGAATGGGCGTGTGATCGGGTGGCCGCTCGTCGTAGCGCAGCGCGCGATCACCAGCCACGATCGACCCACTCCTGCAAATGGGGTCGCTCATTGCCGATGGTGGTGTCGGCACCATGTCCGGGCAACACGATCGTGGTGTCGGGAAACGGGAACAACAAGTTGTCGATCGAGTCGATGATGGCAGTGAAGGACGAACCAGGGAACTTGGTGGCACCGGGTCCGCCGGGGAACAGCGTGTCGCCCGTGAACAGCAACGGTGTGTTGGCCACGTGGAACGAAATCGAGCCAGGGGTGTGCCCCGGGTTGTGGATGGCGTGCAGCCGGAGGCGTCCGACTTCGATCACGTCGTCGTGATTCATGAACACGTCGTAGCCAACGTCCTTGAGCATCGGCGCGTCAAGTTCGGTGACAGCCACTTCGTAACCGGCTTCGCGCATGGCGGGTACGGCCTGAATGTGGTCGTTGTGGCCGTGCGTTTCGAGAACCCGGCGAACCCCGAGCCGTTCGCAGAGCGCGAGCAACTTCTCGTGCTCGTTGGCCGCGTCGATGAGCACCGCGTCACCGGTCTGCTTGCAGCGAACCACGAAGACGTTGTTGTCGTAGGGACCGACGACGAGGCGGTGGACTTCCACCGACGAGTCCGACCAGTGCAGAAGTGCGCCATCACTCATGCAGTGAGTCTCGCAGGGGTGCCCGGCACGAGCGAGGTCGACCTTCTAGGGTTTCCCCGTGCCCGAGATCCCTTCCGTGCCGGACGCCCCGTCGAATTCGCCGTCGACGCCGCTCGCGCAATCGGCCGAGCCGAAGCGCGGCCCGACCCGCGCCGTGCTCGGCGCCCTCCTGGCCCCGGGGGCACCGTCATTCTTCCGTCGGCCGGTGGTGTCGTGGTTCTTGCTGTTGTTCGGTGTGTTGCTGCCCGTCGCCCTCTTGGTGGTGGGCTTCGTGAGGCGCAACGCGATCACGGGCCTGGTGCTCGACGAAACGGTCTTGCGAGTCATTCAGATCGCCCTGGCGGTGTTCGTGCTCACGCGGCTCATCGCTGTGGTGGAGGTCATCAACGCGCACGACTCCGGAAGTCGCAAGCGCCTCGCGTCGTTCGTGGCGGTGCTGGGCATGTTGGTGATCGCATTCCCGGCCGGCTTCTCGGTGGTTCGAGCCGACCAGTTGAGCGACGTGATCAACAATGTGTTCGTCACGTCGGGGAGCTCAGATCCGCTCGCTATCGCCGGTGACGCCGGCAGCAGTGACGAGTTCCAAAATGTTCTCCTACTTGGCGGTGACGAAGGCCCGGGACGCTGGGCGTTGCGAACCGACACGATGATCCTGGTGTCGATTCACAAGCCGTCCGGGCGAGTGGCGATGATTTCGATTCCGCGCAACCTGGGACGACTGAAGTTCCCCGAGGGCTCGGCCATGGCCAACGAGTTCCCGAAAGGATTCAACGATCTGGCGAACGCGATTTATCCGTACGTGTACTCGCACCCAGATATCGCGGCTCAGTACCTGCGGGGTTCGCTCGCGCCCGAGGCCGTGGCGCTGGCGAGCGCGATCAGTTATTCGATGGACGTGACGATTCACGACTACGTGCTCGTGAACATGCAGGGTTTCATCGAGATCATCGACGCGCTGGGCGGCGTGACGGTGACGCTCGACAAGAAGATTCCGATGCCGGGCAACGTGCCGGGGGCCAAGTCGAAGTATCCGCCTCTGATCGGGCCTGGCGAGGTGGAGATGGACGGCACGATGGCGCTGGGTTACGTGCGGTCGCGTGCGGCCGACAGCGATTACAGCCGTATGGGGCGCCAACGGCGATTGCTCGAGACACTCGCTTCGCAGACATCAGGCAGCGATGTGCTGCTGAAGTTCCCGGCTTTGGCGGATGCGATGAAGGACAACATCCGCACGTCGCTCACGCCGAGTGAGTTCGCGTTCTTGGCCGATCGTCTCCGCTCGGGGGCAAACATTCAGGAGTCGGTGGGGCTGACGCCGCCGTTGGTGCAGCCCGGGCGTCCAGATTACGACGACATCAAGAACGTGATCGACGCGCTACAAGACGCCATCAAAACTGGTGTCGAATTCCCATTTGCATAGATCGAAATTCCGTCGCCGTTAGAGTTTCTTCATGG
>VERK01000041.1 GCA_018882725.1 Actinomycetota bacterium
TCCACCCGCGGCCGCGCACGGTTCGAATGGCCGTCGCGCCGAGCGTGCGACGCAGAGTCACCAGGATCGAATCGCTCCGGCGTTGATTGAGTTCGGTCAGTCCGGCCCGACGCGCGATTTCCGACCGTCCGATGACCCGACCCTGGCAGTCGACGAGGACACGCAGCACCGCCAGGTCGTGGGGTCCGAGTGGACCCGGGGAAACTGCTGCCACTCCGTTCACGGGGGAGACGGTACGAATCCCCGGTCACGGGCCTGTTCGGGCCGTGTGAATGGAGTGTGAACGGAAACCGCCGAGCGGGTTCGGAGAGTTGGCGGTCGGGCGGTGAGAATGGCCTCATGGACATGAGCTATTCCCCCGAAGCCGAGGCCTTCCGCACCGAGATCCGCGAGTGGTTGGTGGCCAACCTCCCCAAGGGCTGGGGCGAACCCGGATTCGACCTGAGCCCGGAAGCGCGCAAGGACTTCAACGAGAATTGGCCGCGCAAGTTGTACGAGGGTGGTTGGATCTGTGCGACCTGGCCCAAGGAGTACGGCGGCAAGGGACTCAGCACGATGCAAGGCGTGGTGCTGTCGGAAGAGTTCGCTCGGGTGAAGGCGCCGCTGCGTGCCGACTTCTTCGGCGACACGCTCGTGGGCCCGACGCTTCTTCAGTGGGGCACCGAGGAGCAGAAGAAGGAATTCCTCCCCAACATCCTCTCCGGCAAGACGCGTTGGTGCCAGGGCTTCTCCGAACCGAACTCGGGTTCCGACCTGGCCTCGCTCAAGACGTCGGCGATTCTCGACGGTGACGAGTGGATCATCAACGGCCAGAAGGTGTGGACCACCGGTGGTCATCACGCCGACTACTGCTTCTTGCTGACGCGCACCGATGCCGAAGCGCCCAAGCACAAGGGCATCTCGTACCTCCTCGTGCCGATGCGCCAGGAAGGCGTCGAGGTGCGCGGCATCGTCCAGCCCGACGGAACCGCCGAGTTCTGCGAGGTGTTCTTCACCAACGCCCGTTGCCCGAAGGACAACGTGGTGGGCGGGGTCAACAACGGTTGGAAGGTCGCCAACTCCACGCTCGCGTTCGAGCGCGGCATGAGCGCCACGACCGGCTATCGCCGTTTCGAAGAGGAATACAAGATGATGGTGCGCGCGGCCACCGACAACGGTGCGATCGAGCGCGAAGACATCCGCCAGCGCCTCATGCAGTACTACACGAAGATCCAGATCCTCCGGATCAACGGTCTCCGTTCCCTCACGGCCACGCTCAACGGCAGCAAGGATCTCGGCGTGGCCGCTCTCGGTGCCACCAACAAGATGTACTGGTCGGAGATGCACAAGGCGGCCATGGAACTCGCACTCGACGTGTTCGGTGCGCAGTCGATGCTCGTCGATGCCGGTCCGACCGGAGCGTCGTGGCCTGGTGTCGCGCGCGAGAAGCGCCGTCCCGGCTACCCGGTGAGTCCGATGATGTCGTCGTTCTTCTTCAGCCGCTCCGAAACGATCTGGGGCGGAACGAGCCAGATCCAGCGCAACATCGTGGGTGAGCGCGTGCTCGGTCTTCCGAAGGAGCCGTCGGCAGGTTGACCAACCGCATGGTGACGCCCCGGTTCCTTCTGGTGATGGGGGCGACACTGGCGTACTACGTGTGCGTCGGCGTACTCATTCCGGTGCTGCCGGTGTTCGTCGAGAACGGCATGGGCTCGGGCGAGGCCATGGTCGGTGCCACTGCGGTCGCGTTCAGTGTCGCCGCCGTCGCCGCACGTCCCGCAATCACCTGGATCGGCAACCGCTTCGGGCGTCGGTCGATGATGGTGTGGGGCTCGGCGCTGAGCGTGGTGGCCGGACTCGGCCATCTGTTCGTGACCGAAGCGTGGCAACTGCTTCCTCTGCGCGCGGTGATGGGAATTGGCGAGGCCGGACTGTTCGTCGGTGCATCGACGGTGGTCGTGGAGCTGAGCCCCGACTCACGTCGCGCCGAAGCGGCCAGTTACCTGTCGCTGTCGGTCTTCGGAGGTTTGGCAGTGGGGCCGATCATCGGCGAACTGGTGATGGGTGACGTCGCGAGCACGGCGCGTGGTCTCGACGCCGGACGGTTCGACGCGGTGTTCTGGCTGATGACGATCTTCGCTGCGGTGGCGGCCGTGGTGTCGTTGTCGGCACCGCGTTGGGTGGGCGAGCGTCCCAACATCGCGAAGCACAAGGTCTCGTGGATGCAGCGCGAAGCGGTGATTCCCGGGATGATCCTCGCCGGCGGAATCGTGTCGTGGACAGCGTTCAGCTCGTTCGTGCCGGGCTTCGCCAAGCAACTCGGCTTGGGCGGCTCGGCGGCCTTCTTCACGCTCTACAGCATCTTGTGTCTCGTGATCCGTTTGGTGGGTGCGCGGTGGCCCGAGCGACTCGGCCTCAAGCGGACTGTCATGTTCGCGTTGGTATGTCTCACGTTCGGGACAGGTGTGGTCGCGGTCATGGCCAACGAAGCTGGCATCTGGGTCGGAACTGTGCTCATGGGCTTCGGTATGTCGTTCTTGTATCCGTCGCTTCTGGCGATGAGCGTTCAGCGTGTGGACGACACGCGACGGGTGGCTGTGGTGGCGAGTTTCACCGCATTCTTCGAGATCGGTTCGGCCGCCGGCGGTTTGTCGCTTGGAGTGCTCGGTGAGGTGTTCGGAAAGCGTTCCACCTTTGTTGGTGGAGCCGCGTTCGCGGCCGCCGGACTGGTGATCCTGATCTGGTACCGAAATCGGTCAGTGAGCCGCGCTGCTGTTGTCGGGCTGCAGAGTTGAACTCGTCCGCAACGGACGATCGGGAAGCAGCCAGCCGAACACCATCACCACCGCGGCCACGGGAATAGCTGCCTTGAATACGGTGCTGATGGCGTTGGAAAGAACTTCGAGGGCCTGAGCCTTGTCGGCCGGTGGCAGATCGGCGATCGCGCGCGGACGTCGGATGAGACGCTCGTCGATCTTGCCGCTGATCTGCGCCGAGAACACCGCGCCGTAGACCCCGAGTCCGATCACGCCGCCGAGTGAGCGCATGAACAGCACGGTCGACGACGCGGTTCCGATTTCGTGCGGTTCGACGGCGTTCTGCGCGGCGAGCGAACCTGGCGGCATCACGCCGCCGACTCCGAGCCCCATGAGCGCCGAGCCGGCCATTGCGACGTAGAGGTAGCCGTGTTCTTTGCCGATGGTGCTGATGACGATCATCGCGCACAGCATGAGGAAGCCACCGACGAACGGCCAGGGCTTGATGCTTCCGACCTTCGACGTGCGACGCCCGACGTACGTGGCCGAGATCGCGACCGACACGGCGAGAGGCGTCAATAGGAGGCCCGAGTTGGTGGCCGACACTCCCGTGACACCTTGCAAGTAGAGCGGAATGAAGGCGTTGGCTCCGTACATGATCGCGCCGGCGCCGATCATCATCGGAATCACGGCCCGGATCACGTCGATGTTCATGAGCGACATCGGAATGATCGGCTCGGGAGCCTTGGTTTCCCACCACACGAAGCTCACGCCGAAGATCGCAGCAGCGGTGATGAGGGCAATGGTGATGGGCGTGAACCAGCCGTTCGATTCGCCCGACCAACTGACGCCGAGGATCAGTGACGTCACCGATGTGACCAGTAGGAAACCACCGAGGAGATCGACCTTGGCCTCTTTCTTCATGAACGGGAGGCGAAGACTGAAGTTGACCACGGTGAGCGCCGCGATACCGATGGGCAGGTTGATGAAGAAGATCCAACGCCACGAGGTGTTGTCGACGATGAAGCCGCCGATGAGCGGACCGACCACGCTGGCCATCGTGAACACACTCGTGATCACACCCACGTAACGACCGCGTTCGCGGGGCGGCACGATGTCGCCCACGATGGTGAATGCCATGGCGAACAACCCGCCGCCGCCGATGCCCTGGATGCCGCGGGCGAGAATGAGTTGCCACATGTTCTGGGCGAGTCCACACACCAGCGAGGCCGTGACGAACGAGACGATCGCGATCTGGAAGAGCACTCGCCGCCCGTAGAGGTCGGACAACTTGCCGAAGAGTGGCGTGGCCACGGTGGAGGTGAGGAGGTAGGCCGTGCCCACCCACGCGTACGAGGTGACGCCACCGAGGTCGCCCACGATCGTGGCCAGGGCCGTATTGATGATGGTGCCGTCGAGAGCCGACAACGAGAGGCCCGACATGATGCCGGCGAACATGATCGTGATCTGGCGCTTGGTGTACGTGCCGGGTCCGGAAGCGGGTGCGGTGTTCATGGGCCTCCCAGGGGGTATTTGTAACTTACAACCAACCCCGTGCCGGGGGTGGGACTCGTCATCTGGATTCCGGGCTTGCGACCGGAGACGACTTTCCTGCGATCCGAACCCCCATTCATGGGGTTCGTAGTCATGTTGTTGGCCATATCGCGTGTCAGACACGGAACGGACGAATGCGTTGCGGCGCCTGGGTTTCGTGGCGTCAGCCGGCGTGGATCGTGAACAGCACCGGAGCGTGATCGCTGATGAGGCCCACGACGCGACGATCAGGCTTCCGTGACAGGTGCCAGTTCGTCAAGACCTGCCAACTTCCCGTCGCAGTGCGGTAGGAGATCCGTGAGGAGCCGGTCGCCGTCGATCACCACCTCAGGAGGGTGAACTCCTGGTGGTAGCGGCCGCTCGAGCAGTTGCGTGATCGCCAGAACGGCTGGGACTGCCGTCGCTGCGGCCATGCCAGCGGGTGCCGAGGTCATCCGACAACCCACGGTGCGCGACTCCCCGTTGCGTTCGCCGCGAAGCAGCACGAAGAAGCTGGGCAGTGATCCGGCCCCCTTGAATCGCACGGACGCGACGAGGGCCCTCATCAGTCGAGCGGGGCGCGGTGCGAGCACTGCCTCTGCGGCGGCCGTATGAGTCAGTTTGCCGCGATCGATGTCCCGAGCGATGGCGGCCAGATACGGCGCGGTGGGGCGTTGGACGAGCATTGCGTTGGCAGCGTTGCCAGTGATGCCCAACGACACGTGCAGCGTGAGGGGTTCGGGATGACCGACCGTGTATGCCGTGCCGGTGCCGCCACCTGGGTAGCTGAAGGCGATTGGCGCCAGCGGGGCACGATGCTGCCGGCGCCCCTGCTCCACGACGCAGATCTCACCCGAGATCTGCTCCATCAGATGGATGGCTGCGGCGGATGGTCGTCCGGTGGCGTCGCGCCCTTCGTCCACGGCCGCGTGACCCTGCCCTGGCGACGGGATGTCGAGCGGCCACACCGTGTAGCAGTCGGTGACCGAGTCGAGGCGCCGAGCAGCGCGTGCTGCGAGAAGATTCGAAAGCCCCGGGCTCGCACCCATTCCGATGAGCGCTCCAACGCCCGCGTCCTTCGCTCGTTGATCGAGCTCGAACATCGCCGCAGTGGGCTCCGGGTCGTCGCAGATGTCCACGTACATCGTGGCGGTGTCGAGCGCGGCCTCCAATACCGGGACCCCGAAGCGGAAGAACGGGCCGGTGCAGTTCAGCACCAGATCCGCATCCGAGAGGACGCGGCGCAACGCGTCCGCATCGGACACGTCGACCACGGTGTCGACCTGACCGGCTCTGACACGGTCGGCCAGCACCAGCCGATCGATACCCGGCACCTTGCCCAACTCCTCGGCCGCCCGCGACCCCATTCCCCCGGCAGCGCCGAGACACACGACCTTCATCCTCACCTCTCCTGTACAGATGTACAGGAGAGACTGTAGGCCGGCACTGTACGTTTGTACAGTGCAGAACGACTCCGTGCGCGACCGGCTACTCGCGGCAACTTTGGAGATCGTGGCGAGTGACGGCGTCGACGGCGTTCGGCATCGACGAGTGGCAGAACGCGCCGGTGTGTCGCTCGGCTCGACCTCCTACCACTTCAGCAGTCGTGAGGAACTACTCCGCGAGACGTTCCTCTGGTATCTGCACAACGCCAACGCAGACCTTGCCAGGCTGCGCCACGATCGTCGGGCGGGCACGGCGACTGCACGGCTCGTCGAACTCATCGTCGCCCTCGTTCACCTGGAGACCAACAACCAACCGCTGGTTCGAGCCGAATACGAGCTGATGATGTACGCCGGTCGCGACCCCGCGCTCCGCCAGGGACTCCGTGACTGGGAAATGGCCCAACGGCGGCAGATCGCCGACGAACTCCGGGCCGCCGGCGGCCGCCGACCTGAAGCCGGCGCAGCGACGCTGGTCGCCCTGGTGCGGGGCCTGGAACTCGAACTACTCAACCACGCCCCACTCACGGCGGCCCAACTGCGAGACCGGGTCGAGCCGGTGGTCGAGGCTCTCCTCTCCTCTCGCTCGTCGAACTCATAACCCGAGGGTCGCACTGCAACCTGCCGTAGCAGCCGTCTGCCGATCCAAGAGTCGCCCGCGGGCCGCCGGCCCAGCGGTTGATCGCACCCGAACACGTCGCCGAGCTTCTGCGCCAAGCGCTCAACGCGGCAATGAACTCCCGCACAACATGGACCGGGGTCCAGGAGTCGGTGCCTGAGGTGGTGTTCAGAACGGCGAAGATGGGACATGGCCCTGATCAGACGCACGATTCCGAGCCCGCTGGGACCCCTCACGCTGGTGGCATCGCCGACCGGACTGCGCGAGATCCGGTTCGAGGGCGAATCTGTCGATGAACCCGACAGCCAAGAGGGTGACTCGCCGATCCTGTCGCGGGCCGCCGAGCAACTGGCCGAATACTTCGCTGGCAATCGTCGCGAGTTCGACCTGCCGCTCGAACCACAGGGCACGCCGTTCCAGGTGTCGGTGTGGAAGGTCATCGAAGGCACCGAATACGGCCAGACCATCTCGTACGGCGAAGAGGCCCGTCGTCTCGGCGACGTCAAGAAGTCGCGGGCGGTGGGTTCGGCGAATGGTCGTAACCCGTTGCCGATCGTCGTTCCGTGCCATCGCATCATCGGTTCGGATGGTTCGCTCACCGGTTACAGCGGCGGCATGGAGAAGAAGGTGTGGTTACTCGATCACGAACGAGATGTCGTGGCGGCGCGACTGCCAGTTCGCAAAGCCGCTGACGACCCACGCCTCGGTGAACTGTTCGCCAAGGGTCTCAACGGCCCGGGTGGCGATCCGCTCAACATCTTCGGTGTGTTGGGCAATCACCCCGACATGCTCAAGCGGTGGCTGGTGTTCGCCACGCACGTGTTGTCGAAGAACTCGTTGTCGCCGCGTGATCGTGAGTTGCTCATCCTGCGCACCGGTTGGAACTGTGGCTCGCGTTACGAATGGGGTCAGCACGTGGTGATCGCGCGTGACTGCGGTATCAGCGACGCCGAGATCGAAGCGGTGAAGGGTGGCGCCGATTCGCCGTCGTGGTCGGCGCACGATCGTGTTCTCATGCGCGCCGCCGACGAATTGCACGAGCTCCAAACGCTGAGTGATCACACGTGGGACGCGCTCACGTCGGCGTATTCCACCGAGCAGGTGCTCGACGTGGTGGCCACGGTGGGCAACTACACGATGGTGGCGATGTTCTTGAACAGCACCGGCGTGCGACTCGACGAGGGCGTGCCCGACGAGCCGGCGCTACGCCGCCGCAAGAAGTAACGGGTCGCGTCAGCCGCGACGGCGAGCCTGAGCCGACTGTTCGCGACGACGACGAGCGGCTTCTTGTTCGGCTGCTTTGCGCGCTTTGCGCTCGGCCTTGAGCGCTTCGCGCTCGGGGCTGTCTTCCTTCTCGAGCACGACTGGTGCGGTGGTGACGGTGGGTGCCGGCGGCAACTTCCACGCCTCGTCGTGCTTCAGGAAGCGGATGATGATGGGGGAGGCCACGGCCTCTCCGCACACGACTGACGCCAGCATCACCTGGGTGAGCGGGAGACCGTGCTTCTCGATCACACCCGGAAGGGCATCGCGCAACTGACCTTCGCTCGGGTCGTCGGCGGCGTTACCGAGGGCTTCGATGCAATCGGTCAGACAGGCGTCGGTCAGGACGAGGGCGATGCGCTCGAGGTCGCCGCTGATGCGGCCCTTGGCGGCGGCGGTGCGAGCAGCTGAGACGATCGCTGCGTCATCGAGGTTCTGACCCTTCACGCCGAGCAGGTGCTGGAAGCCGTCCTTGGCCTCGTCGTCGAGCGCGTTGTAACGCGCGACGATGGTGGCGTCGTCGACGAGGCGAATGGCCCGATCGAGGAGCGAGAGAGCGGCGAGGCGGTTCTTGACCTGATTCACAATTGAGTGAGGCTAGCGGTGCGAACAGCGTCAGAATGGGGACATGAGCCAGTCCGATTCGTTGAAGAACCGCATGCAGACCGACCTCACCGAGGCGATGAAGGCGGGCGACGATCTCACCAAGTCGACCATCCGCATGATGTTGGCCGCGGTCATGAACGCCGAAGTGGCGGGCAAAGAGGCCGTCACACTCTCCGACGAGCAGGTGATCGGGGTGTTGCGTTCCGAGTCGAAGAAGCGTCTCGAGTCGGCCGAGGTGTACGAACAGGCCGGTCGCACCGAGTTGGCCGTGAAGGAGCGCAACGAGATCGCGATCATCGAGCGGTATTTGCCGGCCGCGATGGACGAGGCGCAGTTGAACGCCGTCGTGAGCGAGGAAGTGGCCAAGGCAGCCGCCAACGGTCAGACCGGTCCGAAGGCGATGGGTGTGGTCATCAAGGCCGTGAAAGAACGTGTTGGCGCGAGTGCCGATGGTGCCGCCATCGCGGCCGCCGTGAAGTCCGCGCTCTGACACCCACTTCGACACTCTCCGTGCAACGCGAATGACGGCCCGGTTGCCCGGGCCGTCATTACCTCTGGGGGAGGATCAGTTGTCGGAGTGTTCGATCAGAGTGTGATCACCCGCACCGTGGCGGTCACCGAGACGGTGCGTCCACCCTTGTTGGTGGCGGTGATGGTGACGGTGGCGCCTTCGCTCACACTCATGTTGTCGATCGCCCAGGTGCTGCCGGTTCCGGCGGTCGAGAGCTTGGTGCCCGACTTCGTCATCGGAAGGATGAGTCCCATCGAGTTGCGTGACACGTAGCTGATCTTCACGCTGTCGATCTCGGCGAGGACTGCGTTGCTCTTGGCGTTCACCAACACGCGGGCATTGATCTTCGTGCCGTTGGTCTGGAACGTGTAGATCAGGATCTCGGGGGTCGGCACCAGCGCGTAGTTGCCGAGCGCTCCGGGCGCCGTGGCGCCACCGGGCAGTGTGACGACCGGGCCCGAGCTCGAACCCGACTCGGGGGCTTCCTCGGCCGGTGCTTCAGCAGCGGGTGCTTCCTCGGCCGGAGCCTCGGCAGCGGGAGCCTCGGCAGCGGGGGCCTCTTCGATCTCGGGCTCGTCCTCGACGACCGGTGCTTCGTCAGCGGCCGGGGCCGAAGCGACGTCCTCAGCCGGAGCGTCCTGCGCCGCGGGAGCGTTGTCGACGATCGGGGCGGCCGGCGACTCGACGAGACCGGCGAGTTCGGGGGCAACCTCGGCGATGACGGCCGGGTCGGTGCTGGCGAGGATCTCGTCGATCGCTCCGTTGTCGCCGTTCTGAGCGGCGGTGAGGAGTGCGGCGACGATCTCGTCGGCCGACACCTCGGTTGCGGTGTCGTTCTTGCCGCCACAGGCGGCGGTTCCTGCCACGAGAGCGGCGGTCGCGACGGTGGCGAGAGCGGCCTTGCGGAGGTTGTTGATCTTGGTGGTCTTCATGGCGGTGGTTCCTTTCGGTTGGTGTGTGGCCCCGTTGGCCTCACACCGGACAAGAGGAACGACCGTCCGCGGTCTCGCACTTTTCTGACAGAAATCCTCAAGAAAATTTCGAGGATCGTCTTGGCCCTGCTCAGGGGCGGTTTTCAGGAACCGAACTGGCGCCCACGGTAGGAATCGGACCTACGACCTTCTGCTCCGGAGGCAGACGCTCTATCCACTGAGCTACGTGGGCAACGCGACCGAGCCTACCCCGGTGTGTTCGTGGTCGATTCGTGCTCGAGATGGACGCGAGTCGTTGCGATCACGCCAATGAGCAGGGCTGATCTTCTCGTGATCGGCCACAATGATTCACGTGGCCGACCCCCTCGTGACTCTCGCGGCGCGTCTCGCGCCGGCTTTCGAGGCGGTGGCCGGTCGTACCGGTATCGATCCGGTGGTGCGGCCGTCCGATCGGGCCGACGCTCAGGCCAACGGTGCGCTGGCCCTCGCCAAAGAACTGGGCAAGTCGCCGCGTGAAGTGGCCGACGCGGTGTTGGTGCACGCGAAACAACTCACGGGTGTGTGCTCGTCGATCGAAGTAGCCGGTCCGGGCTTCCTCAACATCGTGTTCGACAACGCGTTCTTGGGTGACGAACTCGCCAAGGTGGCCGCCGACGAACGGCTCGGTGTGTCGACGGCGTCGCGCTCGCGCACCGTCGTGGTCGATTACTCGGCACCCAACGTGGCCAAGGAGATGCACGTCGGACACTTGCGCAGCACGGTGATCGGTGACGCGCTCGTGCGTCTGCTCGAGTTCGTGGGCCATCGCGTCGTTCGCGAGAATCACATCGGCGACTGGGGCACGCCGTTCGGCATGCTCATCGAGCACCTCGTCGATCTCGGCGAGGACGAAGCCGCCGATCACCTGTCGCTCGGTGACCTCGATGGCTTCTACAAAGAAGCGCGAGCGAAGTTCGACGCGTCGGATGAATTCAAGGAGCGCGCTCGTGCGCGCGTCGTCGCGCTGCAGAGTGGTGACGCCGAGACACGCCGTCTGTGGCGCCTGTTGGTGCAGTTGTCGACCGAGTACTTCAACCTCGTGTATTCGCTCCTGGGCGTTCGGCTCACCGACGACGACATCATGGGCGAGAGCGCGTACAACGACGGACTGGCCGCGGTGCTCGAACGGCTCAGCGCGTTGGGCCTTCTCGCCGAGAGCGACGGCGCCGAAGTGGTGTTCCCGCCCGGCTACACCAACCGCGACGGCGACCCGCTGCCGCTCATCGTGCAGAAGGGCAAGGGCGGGTTCAACTACGCCACTAGCGACCTGGCGTGTGTGATCGACCGCGTCGAACGGATTGGTGCCGACCTTCTTCTGTATGTGGTCGGTGCACCGCAGGCCCAACACCTGTCGATGGTCTTCGACGTGGCGCGCATGGCCGGATGGCTGAACGAGCCGGCCGAGGCCGTTCACGTGGCGTTCGGTTCGGTCCTCGGATCCGATCGCAAGATGTTGAAGAGCCGGAGCGGTGAAACACCCAAGTTGGTCGAACTGCTCGAAGAGGCGGTGGCGCGCGCCGGGGAGGCCGTGGCCGAGAAGAATCCCGAACTGTCCGAAAGCGACAAAACCGCCGTTGCGCGGATGCTCGGAATCGGTGCGGTGAAGTACGCCGATCTGTCGACCGATCGTATTCGCGACTACGTGTTCGACTGGGAGCGCATGTTGTCGTTCGACGGCAACACCGCGCCGTATCTCCAGTACGCGCACGCCCGTATCTGCAGCATCTTTCGCCGTGCCGGTGTCGATCGTGCGTCGTTGCGGTCGCTCACGCCCACCATCGTGGAAGCACAAGAGAAGGCCCTCGCGCTGGCGGTGCTCGGTTTCGACTCGGCGGTGGCCGACACTCTCGAGAAGTACAGCCCGCACCGGTTGTGCACGTATCTCTACGACCTGGCCACCGCGTTCACCGCGTTCTACGAGCACTGTCCGGTGCTCAAGGCCGATGACGCCGTTCGCGAGTCGCGTTTGGCGTTGTGCGATCTCACGGCGCGCGTGATGGAACGCGGTTTGGGCCTGCTCGGCATCGACGCACCGGAGCAGATGTGAGTTCGCGCCCGGTCCCGATGCGGCTCCTGCCCGAGAACGCTCGGGTAGAAGGTGACGGTTCGCTCTCGATCGCCGGTTGCCGGGTCGACGATCTGGCCGCCCAGTTCGGAACGCCGTTGTTCGTGTACGACGAGGCGCACTTGCGGGCTCGCTGTCGTGAGGCGGTGTCGGCGTTCGGTGCCGATCGCGTGATCTACGCGTCGAAGGCCTTCTTGTGCACGGCCATGGCGCGCTTGGCTCACGACGAGGGGTTGCTCATCGACGTGGCCACGGGCGGCGAGTTGTTCGTCGCTCTGCACGCGGGTGTGCCGGCCGATCGGTGCGTGTTGCACGGCAACAACAAGAGCATCGACGAACTCGAGATGGCTCTCAACGCGGGTCGTGATTCGCAGAAGCGTCCGGGTGTGCGCCACATCGTCGTCGATTCGTTCGACGAGATCCACCGGCTCGACGCGTTGCGTCGCGATGGTCACCCTCTTCCGCGTTTACAGGTCCGTGTGACACCGGGTGTTCATGCGCACACTCACGAATACATCGCCACCGGCCAGGACGATTCGAAGTTCGGTTTCAATCTCGCCAACGGCGACGCCGCCCGAGCGATCGAACTCATCCAGCGTCTCGGTTGCGGCGAGTTGGTGGGTGTGCACTGTCACATCGGATCGAACGTGTTCGCGGTCGAGTCGTTCGCGAAGGCTGCTGATGTGATGTCGCGCTTCGCGGCGCCGTACGACTTTCCCGAACTGACGCTCGGTGGCGGACTCGGTGTCGCGTACACCGAAGACGAGGAAGCTCCCACCATCGGCGCGTGGGGCAACGTACTGCTCGACGCCTGTCGGTCGATTGGCATCAAGTCGGCGGTGTTCGTCGAGCCCGGTCGCTCGATCGTCGCGAGTGCGGCGATCACCGTGTATCGCGTGGGCACCGTCAAGGAGATTCCGGGAGTGCGCCGTTACG
>VERK01000252.1 GCA_018882725.1 Actinomycetota bacterium
GGTCGACGTCGACTTCGTCGACTGATTCGATCGGCTCGGCAATGACCGAGTTGCGCCCGCCCCATCTGCTCGAAGTCGGCCGTTTCGGTCGCCCCCATGGCGTTCGCGGGCGTGTGCACGTCAACCTCTCCACCGATCGCACCGAACGAGTCGCGGTCGGAGCACGCTTGTGGTGCGAGGGCTGGCCCGGTGGATGGGTCGAGATCGTCGAATCGTTCGAAGCCTCGGGTCGGCCGGTGGTGGGACTGTCTGGTGTCGACGATCGCAACACCATCGAGCGATTGGTGAATCGAACCATCTGGGCCGAGCCCCTCGTCGATCCGGACGCGGTGTGGGTCCACGAAGTCATCGGGGCGGAAGTGATCGACCAGCAGGGCACGGCGCGCGGTCGTTGTGTCGCCGTGGTGGCCAATCCGGCCGACGATCTGCTCGAACTCGACTCGGGTGCGCTCGTGCCCGGTCGCTTCGTCGCGCGCGTCGAACACGTGGCCGATCGCGTCGTCGTGCACGTCGATGCTCCCGAGGGCCTCTTCGATCTGGACGAAGCATGAGAGTCGACGTCTTCAGCATCTTCCCCGCCCTCGTCGACGGCTTCTGCTCCGAGAGTCTGTTGGGCAAGGCCCGCGAGAACGGTTTGCTCGAACTGCGGTGTCACGATCTGCGCGAGCACACGACCGATGTGCATCGTTCGGTCGATGACGCGCCGTTCGGCGGTGGTGCCGGCATGGTCATGCGCGCCGAGCCCATCTTCGCGTCGGTGGAAGCGGCCGCCCCGCCCCGTCCGCTCTTCTTGCTCAGTCCGGGTGGCCGTCGCTTCGATCAAGCCATGGCCAGAGAGCTTGCGGATACGCACCAGAACGGTGGCGGTTTCAGCCTTCTGTGCGGTCGGTACGAAGGTGTCGATCATCGGGTGGTCGAACACCTCGTCGACGGTGAAATCAGCGTCGGCGACGTGGTGTTGTCGGGTGGCGAAGTGGCGGCCTGCCTCGTGATCGAGGCCGTGACACGATTGATCCCGGGTGCCATGGGCAACGACGTGAGCCCGGTCACCGAAAGTTTCGGCACGTCGGGACTCCTCGAAGAACCGCACTACACACGACCGGCCGATTTCCGTGGTTGGGCGGTGCCCGAGATCCTGCGCAGCGGCGATCACGCCCGAATCGAGCGTTGGCGGTTGGCTCAGGCCCTGCACCGCACCCTGCGTGTGCGCCCCGACCTCATCGACGCCCGTGGTGGCCTCTCCGACCAGGAGAAACGCTTGTTGGAAGAGTTCCCAGCCGTCCCGTATCCTTGACCGGCTACCCGACCCGAGGACGCATCATGAAGACCACCGACATCGTTGACCTGCAGAACCTTCGCACCGACATCCCCGAGTTCGGGCCCGGTGACGAACTCAAGGTCCACGTGCGCGTGGTCGAGAGCGGCAAAGAGCGTGTGCAGATCTTCCAGGGCAACGTCACCTCCCGTTCGGGTTCGGGCGTTCAGGAGACCTACACCGTCCGCAAGGTGAGCTACGGCGTGGGTGTCGAGCGCACCTTCCCGGTGCACAGCCCGAGCGTGGCCAAGATCGAGGTCGTCAAGAAGGGCGACGTGCGTCGCGCCAAGCTGTACTACCTCCGCGATCGCAGCGGTAAGGCCGCCAAGGTGCGCGAGAAGCGCGACTTCTGATCGTCTTTCGTCTCACGAAAGGCTCCTCCATTGGGCACTGACGACCTCGAAGAGTTCGAGGCCGAGCGCGAGCTCCAGTTGGCGCACGAGTACCAAGACGTCGCGGCGATGTTTCGCTACGCCGTCGAAACCGAGCGCCGTTTCTATTTGGCCAACAAGGTCGACGTCTCCGTGACCGGAGAGTCGACGCGGCCGCTCGTCCAAGTGGAGTTGACCGACGCGTGGGTGTGGGACATGTACCGCAAGAGCCGTTTTGTCTCGAAGGTGAAGATTCTCACCTTCAAGGACGTGAACGTCGAAGAACTTCCGCGCGAAGAACTGAACGACCTCGACCGTCCGTAGGCGCGCCGAGCGCACCGCAGCGGAGCGCCAACAATGCTCGCGGCCGCTGGGGCGAAGACCGCGCCGCTCAGTGGTACCGCGCACACGGTTTTCAGATCGTCGAACGAAACTGGCGCGACGGTCGAAACGGCGAGATCGATCTCATCGCTCGTCGCGATCGCTTGCTCGTGGTGTGCGAGGTGAAGGCTCGCGCCACTGACTATTTCGGTCACCCGTCGCAGGCCGTCACCCACGACAAACAGAACCGGCTACGTCGACTGGCCGCCGCGTGGTTGGCCGAACATCAACCAGGTCGTGTCACGATTCGGTTCGACGTGGCAGCGGTGTCGGGTACGCGAGTCGACGTGATCGAAAATGCGTTCTAGCGACCCTGTTACGACGAGCGTTTCGCGCGCGACCGCCAGCACGCGTGGTGCCAGTGTCGACGCAGATCGGGTGCATCACGAGGCACCGCCACCACGTGGCCGAGGCCGACCGGAATGTCGCGGTGGCAGCCCGGGCACACGTAGCGCTTGGTCGCCTGATACGGCTGGACCCGGCGCACCTCCACTGGCCCGTACAGACCGTTCCAGATGGAGAGCTTGGCCCGATCAGCCAAGGAAGGCCCAGACGACGAGCGCGATCGCCGCGACGATGGCGGCGGCCACGAAGACGTAGTCGGCGCGGCGGGCCCGGAACTTCCGATACGGGTTGAAACCCATGCCGTCATTATCGTCCCTCGGGTGAGCAACAACGCGAATTCCAAGCAGTACGAGACCATCATCGTCGAGCGGGCCGAGGGTGTGGTCACTCTCACGTTCAATCGCCCCGAGCGCAAGAACGCGGTCAACGGTCAGATGTGGATCGAACTGCACGACGCCCTCACC
>VERK01000042.1 GCA_018882725.1 Actinomycetota bacterium
GTGCACACCAGTGACGACGAGGCCGAGGCGATCTGGCACGAACAGGTGGGAGTTCCCCTCGATCGCATTCAGCGTCTTGGCGACAAGGACAATTTCTGGCAGATGGGAGACACGGGTCCGTGCGGACCGTGCTCCGAACTGCACATCGATCGCGGACCCAGTTTCGGTCCCGACGGCGGACCTCTCAACGACCCGCACGGCGACCGCTTCATGGAGTTCTGGAACCTGGTCTTCATGCAGTTCAATCAGGCCCCGGACGGTTCCCGTACTCCGTTGCCCAAGCCGTCCATCGACACCGGAGCCGGCCTCGAGCGCATCCTCGCCTTGGTCCAGGGGACCGATTCGGTCTGGGAGACCGATGCGCTCTTCCCGATGATCGAGCAGGCGCAATCTCTCACTGGGGCCACCTATCGCGTCGGCGACTACGACGATCGAGCCAGTTTCAGCCTGCGCGTCCTCGCCGAACATGCACGAAGCAGCGCGATGCTCGTTGGTGATGGCGTCTTCCCCTCGAACGAGGGTCGCGGCTACGTGCTTCGCCGCATCATCCGTCGCGCGGTTCGCCACGCCTATTTGCTGGGCACCGAGAAGTTGGTGATGCCTTCGCTGGTTCAGACCGCGGTCGACGTGATGGGCCAGGCCTATCCCGATCTCGTGTCGCAGCGCGACTTCGTGGTCGATGTCCTGGCCCGCGAAGAAGAGCGCTTCCGACAGACGTTGAAGACGGGTGTTGCCATCCTCGACGGAGAGATCGCTCGTTCGTCCGGACGCTTGGCGGGCGAGACCGCCTTCTTGCTCCACGACACGTACGGGTTCCCACTCGAAGTCACCGAAGAGATCGTCGGCGAACGAGGCCTCACGGTGGACCGGGAAGGTTTCGACCGCGAGATGTCTTCGCAGCGCGAGCGGGCCAAGGCCGCGCGCAAGGGAGCCGGGGTGGCGTCCGAACTGCAGGACCGCTATCGCGAGATCCTCGAAGAATTCGGCACCACCAATTTCGTCGGATACACCGCCGACGAATCAGCCGCCCGCATTCTGGCTGTGATCGAGAACCAGGACGGTCTCGACGTCTTCCTCGACCGCACGCCCTTCTACGCCGAGAGTGGTGGACAAGTGGGCGACACGGGTCGTATCGACGGTCCGTCGGGTGTGCTCGAGGTTCTCGACACGACGTTCGCCGTCCCCGGACTTCGCCGTCATCACTGCCGCTTGGCGTCGGGTTCGGTGGAGGCGGGGCAGCTGGTTCAAGCAACCATCGACACCAATCGACGTGCATCGATTCGGCGCCATCACACCGGAACCCACATCTTGCACTGGGCTCTCCGCGAGGTCCTGGGTGACCACGTGAAGCAAGCGGGTTCCCTCGTCGACGACCAGCGGTTGCGTTTCGACTTCAACCACTTCGCCGCACTGTCGGCCGATGAGATCGCTCGAATCGAAGCACTTGCCAACCACGAGACTCTCGTGAACTCGTCGGTGAGTGCCTACGAAACGAGCAAAGAGGACGCTCTCGCCAAGGGTGCCATCGCCTTCTTCGGCGACAAGTACGGAGACACGGTGCGCGTTCTGGAGGCCGGCCCCTCGGTCGAACTCTGCGGCGGAACTCACGTGTCGGCCACGGGAGACATCGGAATCATCAAGATCGTCTCCGAAGGTTCGATCGGGGCCAACTTGCGTCGAGTCGAAGCGGTCGCTGGGTCACGCAGCCTCGACTTGTTGCAGCAGCAGGAAGCGACTCTCGGAACGATCGCTGATCTCGTCGGAAGCGACGACGTCGTCGACGGAGTGAACCGAAAGCTGGCCGAACTGAAGTCGGCGCTCGACGAGATCAAAATCCTGAAGGCGCGCGCGGCCCAAGGTCGGGCCTCCGAGTTCGCGGCAGAAGCTTCCGACGGCGTCGTCGTTCGACGAGTCGACGGCCTCGCTCCCGACGAACTGCGAGATCTTGCGCTCGCGGTGCGAGCCGTGGCCGGAGTGCGCCGTGTCGTACTGGGAGGCCTCACCCCGACTGGCGGAGTCTCACTCGTTGCTGCTGTGTCGTCTGGTCAAGGTTCGGCCGGTGATCTCATCCGTGACGCGGCCAAGGCGGTCGGTGGGGGAGGCGGCGGAAAGGGTGACGTGGCCACCGCCGGCGGCAAGAACCCCGACGGGCTCGACGAAGCTCTCCGTATCGCGGCCGAGGTGGCGCGCTCCTGATGCGCGCCCTGGGCATCGACCTGGGAACGAAGCGAATCGGAATCGCACTCAGCGACCGTTCGGGAATGATTGCGTCCCCGTATTCGGTGATCAGTCGCACCTCGAAACGCCGTGATTGGGCGGAGATCGCCCGCATCGCTGCCGAAGAAGAAGTGGAGACGATCGTGATCGGGCTCCCGTTGAGTCTGTCCGGGCACGAAGGACCGGCGGCCGTCAGTGCTCGGCGAGATGCTGACGAAATCGGTACGGTGACCGGCGTGCCGGTGATCCTCTTCGACGAGCGCCTCACGACCGTGGCCGCCGATCGTGTCCTGAAAGAGGCCGATATCCGCGCTAGTGACCGGCGCCGTCACGTCGACAAGGTGGCGGCCGCGATCATGTTGCAAGCGTGGCTCGACAGTCGATGAGGAAGGGCCGAGGTTCCGACTCCATCTCGTCCGACGATCCGTACGAGGTGCTGCCAGAGATTCGGTTGGCTCGTGGTCGTCGGACGATCAAGAAGGTGGCCCTCCTTCTCGTGGCCGGACTCGTCCTGGGCGTGATCTCGTACGGCTGGTCGCAGTGGAGGTACCTCCAGAAGGTGAATCCTTCCGGAGATCCGTCCGCGGCGACGACGTTCGAGGTTCGCGAGAGCGACGACTTGCGTTCGGTCTCCGATCGTCTGGAAGCGGCCGGGATCGTCGTCGACGCCGGAACCTTCCGCCGCTACGTGGCCGACGAAGGCGGCCTCACGGTTGTTCCGGGCTTCTACACACTGCGCCCGCGCGACCACATGGGCAATCTCCTCCGGGCACTTCGCACGTCTCCGGCCGAAACGTTCGTGAAGGTGACATTCCCTGAGGGCTTCACGGTCAGTCAGATGGCCCAACGACTCGCTGACGAGATTCCTGGCTTCGATACCGAGGCGTTCATGGCGCGCGCTCTCGATCCGACCTCGGTACCGGGCACCAATTACGTGCCCGCCGGAGCCACGTCGCTCGAGGGATTGCTCTTTCCCGACACGTACTCCTTCGCCGTGAGCGAGAAGCCGGTTCAGATTCTCAAGCGAATGGTCGATCTGATGGCTCGAGTCGGCCGTCAAGAAGGTCTCGACGACGCTCCGACTTTGCTCGGCCTGTCTCCGTACGAAGTCCTCATCGTCGCATCGTTGATCGAACGCGAAGCCAAGGTCGCCGCCGATCGTCCGAAAATCGCTCGCGTGATCTACAACCGTCTGACTCTCGGTATGAAACTCGAAGTCGACGCTTCGCTCTTCTATGGCCAGGACCCTGAGAGTGAGTTCGCCGCACTCAAGTCGATCGATTCTCCGTACAACACCTACCTGCGCAACGGACTTCCACCCACTCCCATCGCCAATCCGGGTCGTGCGTCCATCGCGGCCGCTTTGGCACCCGCGCCGAATCCTCGGGCCAATGACCCGATCTGTCGGGATATTCCCGCGAATTCTCCCTGCGCTTACCTGTATTACGTACTCATCGACGAGGACGGGAATCACGAGTTCTCAGCCACGCTCGAGCAACACGAAGCCAATATCGCCATCGCGAGGGAAAGGGGAGTCTTGTGAACCGCACGATCTCAGGTCGCACCCGCGTCGCCGGCGTTATCGGGTGGCCGGTCGAACACAGCTTGTCACCGGTCCTCCACGCCGCCGGCTTCGCGTCGCTCGACATCGACTGGACGTATGTGGCCTTCCCGACGCATCCTGATTCCGTCCACCGAGTCGTCGAAGCAGCGCGAACGTTGGGAGTCGCGGGTCTGAGCGTCACCATGCCACACAAGACGGCTGTGGTCGACCTGTGCGACACGCTCACCGACTCGGCACGAGTTCTACGGAGCGTCAACACCATCGAATTCCGATCCGACGGTCGATCGATCGGCCACAGCACCGATGGAGACGGACTCGTCGACTCTCTGCGTCACGAGGGAGTCGATCCGAGTTCGCGCGACGTCCTCGTGCTCGGGTTCGGCGGAGCCGGTCGTGCCGTGTGTGATGCCCTTCGTCGCCACGGGGCGAACCGAATCGTCGTTGCCAATCGCTCGCTCGTCTCGCAAGATCGACTCGACGCGATGGGATTGACCGGAGCCGAAGTGATTCCCTGGTCGGAACGAAACGACGTTGCTTCGACGTGCGAACTCGTCATCAATTGCACGAGTGTCGGTATGGGTGGTGTCGGTGTGGATGTTGACTCCTCGAGTCCGCTCGACGATTCGGCGTTCAGCGATCGACACGTTGCCATCGACATCGTGTACCACCCGTCCGATACGCCGTTCCTGCGTGGAGCGCGGCATCGCGGGGCACGAACGATCGGCGGTATCGGAATGCTCGTGCATCAAGCCGCGCGTCAAGAGGAGATCTGGATCGGCCGGTCTCCGGACGTCGAGGCCATGAAACAGGCGGTCAGCCAGGTACTCGGGCCGTTAGCCTGACTGCGTGTTGCGTTTCCTGACCGCCGGAGAATCCCACGGCAAAGCCCTCGTCGTGATCGTCGAAGGCTTGCCCGCAGGACTTCCGGTCACAGCGGCCGACATCCAGGGCGAGTTGTCTCGTCGGCGCCTCGGTTACGGCCGCGGGCCCCGACAAAGGTTCGAGGTCGATGAGATCACGCTGGTCGGCGGCGTTCGTCACGGACGCACTCTCGGATCTCCCGTGGCGATCGAGATTCTGAACACCGAGTGGTTCCGCTCCGACAAGTGGCACAAGGAAATGGACCCGGCGCCGGGCAAGACCGAGCAACCGCTCACGAGTGTGCGTCCCGGCCACGCCGACCTGACCGGCATGCAGAAGTACGGTTTCGACGACGCCCGCGACGTTCTCGAACGAGCCAGCGCCCGCGAGACCGCCGCTCGCGTCGCGGCCGGAGCGTTGGCCAAGTTGTTGTTGTCGCATCTCGGCACGACGGTTCTGTCGCACGTCACGCGGATGGGAGACGCCGCATCGACAGCCGGTGCGCGGCCCGGTCCGTCCGACCTCGTACGAGTCGACGAGTCCCCCGTTCGCTGTTTCGATCCCGTCGCCGAGGCCGCCATGATCGGCGCCATCGAAGCGGCGGCCAAGGACGGTGACTCGCTCGGTGGCATCGTCGAAGTTCTCGCGTACGGCGTTCCGATCGGGCTGGGCAGCCACGTCCACTGGGATCGCAAGATCGATGGCCTCATCGCTCAATCGATCCTCAGTATTCAGGCCGTGAAGGGCGTCGAGATCGGCGACGGATTCGACGTCGCGGGTCGTCGCGGAAGTGAGGCCCACGATCCGATCGTCTGGGACTCGACCACGAATTCTTACGTGCGGCAAGGCTCCCTGGCCGGCGGTACCGAAGGCGGCATGACCACCGGCGAACTTCTGGTCGTGAGGGCCGCCATGAAGCCCTTGGCGACACTCAACCGACCCACCCTTCCCACCGTCGACGTGGTCACCAAGGAGTCGACGGTGTCGTTCAAGGAACGAACCGACGTGACGGCCGTTCCTGCGATGGGTGTCGTCGCCGAAACGATGGTCGCTCTCGTTTTGGCCCAAGAGGCCCAGCGCAAGTTCGGAGGCGACTCGCTCAACGAGTTCGTCCGTAACGCCGAAGCGTTCCGTCGCGGATTGTCATGACGGTCGGCCACGTCGTGCTGATCGGCCTGATGGGGAGCGGCAAGACCACAGTGGGTCGCAAGTTGGCGTCCGCCATCGGTCGGCGTTTCGTCGACACCGACGAAGAGGTCGAACGGCGTACCGGCCGGACCGTGCGTGAGATCTTCGAATCCGATGGAGAGCCGACGTTTCGGCTCATCGAGCACCAGACACTGGCTGACACCTTGGCCACGCCCGAACCATTGGTCGTGGCAGCGGCTGGGGGAGCAGTTCTGCGCGACGACAGTCGTGCACTACTCGTCGAACCTCATCGAATCGTGTGGCTCAGGGCCGAACCCGATCTTCTCATCGAGAGAGTCGGCCGTCGCCGTGGACATCGGCCGCTGATCGACGACGATCCCGACCTACGTCTGCGGCAGTTGTGGACGGAACGAGATCCGATCTACCGATCGCTCGCCGGTACCACCGTTGATGTCACCGGCAAGTCGGTGGAAGGTGTGTGCTCCGAGATCGTCGAGGCGTTGGCGTGAACGACCACCGCATCGATGTGTCGCTCGGCGATCGTTCGTACCCAGTCCTGGTCGGGCACGGTGTCGCGAAGCGGATCGACGAGTTCGTTCCGACCGGAGCCAAGCGTGCGGTCGTGATCACCGATCCGGCCATTCCGTTCACCGTCACCACGTCGCTTCCGTCGCTGGTCTTGCCCATAGCGGGAGGGGAAGACCACAAGAATCTTTCCACCATCGAGGCTCTGTGCCGCGAGTTCGCCCGCTTCGGCCTCACGCGAAGCGACGTCGTCATCGCGGTCGGCGGCGGACTAGTGACCGACGTGGCCGGTTTCGCTGCGTCGGTGTGGCATCGCGGCACCGCGGTGATTCACGTGCCCACCACCCTGCTCGGAATGGTTGATGCCGCCATCGGTGGCAAGACCGCGGTGAACGTTCCCGAAGGCAAGAACTTGGTGGGTGCCTTCTGGCAACCACGCGCGGTGCTCGCCGACCTCGTTGCCCTCGACACTCTCCCGCAACGCGAGCTGCGATGCGGCTTGGGGGAGATCGCCAAGTACCACTTCATCGCCGGTGACGATTTGTTGGCGGTCCCACTCGACGCGCGGATCGCTCGCTGTGCCGAGATCAAGGCTCGCATCGTCGAAGGCGACGAGCGCGAATCGGGTCAACGGGCGTTGCTCAACTACGGCCACACGTTGGCCCATGCGCTCGAGTCGGCCGGCCATCACGATCTCGCCCACGGCGAGGCGGTTGCCGTGGGACTGCTCTACGCGGCCGAACTCGCCCGATCCCTGGGCCGCATCGACGATGCGCGTGTCGCGCTGCACCATCGGGTCGTTCGCGACGAATACGGTCTGGCGACCGACGAACAGCTGGCGTCGGCATCGTCCAACGGGGTCGAAACTCTCCTCGACTACATGCGCCGCGACAAGAAAGCCACCGACGGACTCACCTTCGTTCTCGACGGTCAACGTGGTCTGGAAGTCGTACCGGGTGTCGACGAAGCCACCGTGAAAGTTGCTCTCGAGTCGTTCTTCGCTCGTGGAGTCGGACGGTAAATCGTCCGACCGCCCGATGTTCGTTCAGTAGCGTGAAGCTCGTGTCGACGATCTTGCTACTCCACGGACCGAACCTGAACCTCCTCGGTCAGCGAGAACCGGAGATCTACGGCAGCGCGACTCTCGACGACTACGTGTCGGCCTGCACCACGTGGTCACGGAATCTCGGTTTCGATCTCGAGCACCTTCAGTCGAACCACGAGGGCGACTTGGTGGAAGCGATTCACTCCGCCCGCGACCGGTGCGCCGCGATCGTCATCAACGCCGGGGCTTTCACCCACTACGCATGGTCGCTGCACGATGCTCTCGCAACGTTCAACGGTCCGGTCATCGAGGTGCACATCTCACAGCCGAACGCTCGGGAACCCTGGCGTCACACCAGTGTGATCGCTCCGGTTGCCGACGGCTCCATCGCCGGTTTCGGTCTGCTGGGCTACCAGTTGGCGCTCGAAGCGGTCGCTCGACTCGTTCGATGAGCTCGACGATTCTGCGTATCGGCCGACTGCGCGAAATTCTTCCTGTCGCCGCCGGTGATTCCATTCTCATCACCGATCTGACCGACATCCGCTATCTCACGGGCTTCACTGGTTCGAACGGTTGGCTCCTCGTCACCGATTCGACCGTTCGTCTGATCACCGACGGCCGGTACGTCGAACAGGCTCGGTCTCAGACCGACGTCGACGTCGTCGAAGCACGCACCGTGGCCGAGATGGTCACCGAACTCAATCGCGACCGCTCGACCCGATTGATGTTCCAGTCGGGTCAGGTGTCAGTCGACCTCTTCGATCGCTTGAAGTCGGTGACTGATCAACTACTTCCGATCGGCTCGCGACTCGCCGACCTACGCCGCGCGAAGGATCCGACCGAGCTGGCTGCCATCGAGCGAGCCGTGCGATGCGCCGACCTCGCCCTGGCCGATGTGTGCCCATCGATCGACGATTCGATGACCGAGAAGGGCGTGCGCGACGAGCTCGAGTACCGCATGCGGCGACATGGCGCCGATGGTCCGTCCTACGACACCATCGTCGCGTCCGGTCCGGTCAACTCGGCACGCCCTCACCATCGTCCGTCGTCTCGTCGACTCGAAGAGGGCGACCTCATCGTCATCGATGTGGGTGCCTTGGTCGACGGGTACCACTCCGATCTCACCCGGACCTTCGCTCTCGGTGGATGCAGTGACGAACTGAGAGAGCGGTACGAGATCGTTCGCGAGTCACAGCGTCAAGGCGTGAACGCTGTGCGAGCCGGGATTCGGACCCGCGACATCGACCAAATCTGCCGGGGTGTCTTCCGCTCTCACGACCTGGAAGACGACTTCGTTCACGGGACGGGCCACGGTGTCGGCCTCGTCATCCACGAAGAACCATTCCTCGGCCCCACATCGACGGCTACCCTTTCGGCCGGAGATGTCGTGACCGTCGAACCGGGCCTCTATCGTGTGGGACTCGGCGGTGTCCGCATCGAAGACCTCCTCGCGGTCAACGAAACCGGATCCCGAGTGCTCTCCACATTTCCCAAGGACTTGATATGCCTGCCATCACGACCAACGATCTGAAGAACGGGATCACCCTCGAACTCGACAACGGCCTCTTTCAGGTCGTCGAGTTCCAACACGTGAAGCCCGGCAAGGGCGGCGCCTTCGTTCGCACCAAGCTGCGCAACGTTCGTACCGGCAACGTTTTCGAGAAGACCTTCAACGCGGGTATTCGCGTCGAGCAAGCCATTCTCGACAAGAAAGACATGCAGTTCCTGTACCGCGACGGCGACGACTACGTCTTCATGGACACGGTCTCGTACGACCAGATGAATGTGAACCCGAGCGCTCTCGGAGAAGCCGCCGACTACCTCATCGAATCAATGAGCGCGATCATCGCCCAACACAACGGCGAAATCGTGTCGGTCGAAATTCCGGCCGCCGTCGAACTCACGATCGCCAACACCGAACCCGGAGTTCAAGGTGACCGCGTGTCGGGTGCTCGCAAGCCGGCCGAGCTGGAGACCGGCAAGGTCATTCAAGTGCCGCTGTTCGTGAACGTGGGCGACAAGGTTCGCGTCGACACCCGCTCCGGCGATTACATCACGCGAGTCTGAGCACATGACCGACGCCCGCTCGGCGGCGCGTGAGCACGCTCTGTCACTTCTCTACGAAGCCGAGACGAAGAACTGTCCGGCTTCCGAGGTGTTGAATGCTCAGATCGTCGATCCCGAGCCGGACACCATCCTTCTGGTGGACGGCGTGGCACAGCACTCGAAGGAGATCGACGACCTCATCGCCGAGCGCTCCAGTGGCTGGCGTCTCGATCGGATGGCGACTCTCGACCTGATCGTCCTGCGCATTGCGACGTTCGAATTGCTGCATCGATCAGAAGTTCCGACCGCCGTCGTCCTCAACGAGGCAGTCGAACTCGCCAAGCGATTCGGCACCGACGATTCAGGTCGATTCGTCAACGGTGTTCTGGCCACGATGGCGCGCGACGTGCGTTAGTGAGCGAGTGGTTCGGGCCACGGGCCCTGACCTCGCGCGGCCGCCGCAACGTCGGCCAACGAATAGCCCTCGAGATGATGACGCATGTGCTCACCGGTCTGCTTCCAGATCGCGAGTAGGACGCACTGACCTTCGTGGTCGCACGAACCGTTCTGGTGCGGTTCGCCGAAGTCACCAACCACGATGGGACCGTCGACCGCCGACACGACGTCGGACAGTCTGATCTCTTCAGGTCGACGAGCCAAGGTGTAGCCGCCTCCGACTCCGCGCTTCGAACGCACGAGCCCGGCTCCCTTCAATGCCAGCAGAATCTGCTCGAGATACGGCTGGGGGAGACCAGTGCGGTCGGCGATGTCGCGCACCGACGTCGGGCCGGGTTCATCACAGTGCAACGTGAGGCTGAGGAGGGCACGGCAGGCGTAGTCACCTCGAGTCGAAACGCGCACGCCAACATCGTAGGCGTTGGGAGCTCGGGGCGACGGAGATGTGGTGAACTGGTCAGGTGCCCGAGCCGCTGATTCCCGACTACCGCGGTCCGTGCCTCACCGGTGTCGTCCCGGGTCTGTTGATTTCTCCACCCGGTCGGCGTCCGGCTTGGTTCCCGGAGATCTTGAACCGGGCCGAGCGAGTCGTGCTGCTCGTGCTCGACGGGCTGGGTTGGAATCAACTCCAGAACCACCGGGCCGACGCGCCGACGCTGTCGTCGATGTCGGGTGGTGCCATCGCGTCGGTGGCACCGACCACGACGGCCACCGCACTGACCAGCTTGTGCACCGGTGCGACACCTCTCGAACACGGAATCGTCGGATACCGCATCGACATGGGTGACGCCATCATGAATTCGTTGCGATGGGGTGAGGGCCGCCGTGACCTGCGTACCGTGCATCGGCCGTCCGATGTACAACCGATTCCACCGTTCTGCGGACTCGACACCGAAGTGGTCGCCCGAGTCGAACACCGCAACACCGGATTCACCGAGGCTCACCAACGTGGAGCGTCCTATCGCGGATGGCGGACACCGAGTTCGTTGTCAATCGAGATCAATGAAGCTCTCGAAACTGGTGCTCGGTTCGTCTATGCGTACTACGACGGAATCGACACGACGGCGCACGAGCACGGTTTCGGTGCTCATTACGCCGCCGAGATTCGATTCGTCGATGGTTTGGTGGCTTCGATCCTCGATGCTCTTCCATCCGGTGTAGTTCTGGCAGTAGTCGCCGACCACGGCCTAGTCGAGACCTCGGATGCCTTGATCGATCTCGATGCCGCAGTCGCCCGTCTCGTCGATCACGAGTCGGGTGAGGGTCGGTTTCGCTGGCTTCACGCTCGCCCGGGTCAGGAGACAACGCTGCGTGAAGCGTGTTCACGGTATTCATCGATCGCCTGGGTCAAGACCCGTGAGGAGTTGCTTTCGGAGGGGTGGATGGGACGCCGGGTAGGCCACCAGACCGAGGTCAGCGCCCGGCGCCTCGGCGACGTGGCCCTGATCCCTCACGGAGTACACAGCTTCGAAGCCCCGACCGATCCGACACCTTCGTCACTCGTGTGTCGCCACGGATCTCTCACCGCTGACGAAGTATTAGTCCCCCTCGTGGCCCGAATCGCCTGATCACACGCTGCCCGGCGGGCCTGCCGTGCATCCCCGCTGGGGTCTGTGTCAATCTGAGCTTTGCTCCTGAACCACCCAAGCAGTCCACCAAGCAAAGAGACCCCATGACGAACGAAGTGCATCAACCCGACGCCGTCATCACCTCCAACGGTCAACAGCCGTCACCGGAGAGTCCCGCAGTCACTGAGGCCGTGACCGAACCCGGCAAGGTCATGCGTATCGGATCGATGGTGAAGCAATTGCTCGAAGAATTGCGTAGTTCTCAACTCGATCACGAGAGTCGCGAACGATTGGCCGAGATCTACGAGCGTTCGATCGTCGAATTGGCCAGTGCCCTGTCACCCGATCTGCAGCACGAGTTGAAGATGTTGGCGCTCCCGTTCGGTGACGACGTGCCGACCGACGGTGAACTTCGGATCGCTCAGGCTCAGTTGGTCGGATGGCTGGAGGGCTTGTTCCATGGCATTCAGGCCACACTGTTCGCCCAGCAACTGGCTGCTCGCCAGCAGTTCGACCAGATGCGCCGGCTCGGCCCAGGGGGCCAGCCGATCTCCGAAAATCCGTCTGACGGTCGCCCCGGCACCTACCTCTGACGGCCTGCTACTGTCGCAAACCACATTCGTGTGATTCGCGACTGTCTGGCCGAGTGAAGGAGGGAAGACGTGGGGGCCTCGTTCACGCACCTCCACGTCCACACCGAGTTCTCCATGCTCGACGGGGCCGCCAAACTCGACGAGTTGGTGGCCAAGGCGGTCGCCGACGGTCAGCCCGCGCTCGGCATGACCGACCACGGGAACATGTACGGGGTTCTCGACTTCTATCGCGAGTGCCGTCAACAAGGGATCAAGCCCATCGTCGGCACCGAGGCCTACATGGCGGGGGAGAGCAGATTCGACCGCCCACCCCGGCGCGGTCGTCTCGACGACACCGGAGGTGATGTCGAGGGTGGCGGCAAGCTCTACTACCACCTGACGCTCCTGGCCGAGAACGACATTGGGTACCGCAATCTCATCAAGCTCAGCAGCCTGGCCTTTCTGGAGGGCTTCTATTACCAGCCACGCATGGATTGGGATCTCCTTTCCCGACACAGCGACGGGCTCATCGCAACCACCGGATGCCTCGGTGGCCACGTCCTCCAGCACCTCCTTCGTGGCGACTTCGAAGGTGCCCGCTCCCGGGCCGCGCGCCTACAAGAGATCTTCGGACGCGACAACTTGTTCGTCGAGCTCCAGGATCACAACC
>VERK01000253.1 GCA_018882725.1 Actinomycetota bacterium
GTCTCGACGCTATCCCTCCACCCCTGCTCAGGAGGGTCGGCGGATAGCGTCGGAACGGTCATGACCGATGTCCCCGCCGACCTTCGCAGCGGCCGTTTCGACCATGTGGTCGACGTGCGCGATGTCGTGGTGGTGCTCGGCGCGTTCCCGGCCCTGGCCGGTGCGTCGCTCACGGTCGATCGCGGTGAGATCGTGTTGTTGAGCGGACCCAATGGGGCCGGCAAGACCACCTTGTTGCGCGCTTGCGCCGGGCTCGTACCCATCGAACGTGGAAAGGCGAGCGTGCTCGGACTCGACCTGTCGACCGAACGCGATGCCGTACGCCGTCACGTTGGATTGATCGGTCATCACAACGGTCTGTATTCCGATTTGTCGGTGGCCGAGAACGTGCGCTTCTGGGGATCCACCGTCGGCGCGTCATCGGCCGAAATCGCCTCGGCGATGCAGCGCATGGGACTCGACGGCCGTCTGTCCGATCTACCGGTTGCTCGACTGTCGGCCGGCCAACGCCGACGTACTGCTCTCGCATCCTTGGTCGCTCGCCGCGCGTCCTTGTGGTTGCTCGACGAACCACACGCCGGCCTCGACGCTGATGGTCGCGACGAACTCGATTCGGTACTTCGCGCGGCGGCAGCCGCGGGAGCGACGATCATGGTGGCCAGTCACGAACTCGAGCGCGCCGGTTCGCTCGCTACGCGTCACGTTCGTGTGGTGGCCGGTCAGGTGGTCCCGGTGTCGGGAGGTGCATCGTGAAGTCGATGCTGCGCACCGCCAGGACGATCGCCTCGAAGGATCTACGAATCGAGTTGCGCAGTCGAGTGGTCACCAACCAAGTGATTCCGTTCGCGGCGTTGGTCATGATCTTGTTCGCGTTCGCTCTCGACAGCGACGCCGTGCTCGAACGAGTGGCGCCGGGTCTGGTGTGGTTGGCCACGATCTTCAGCGTGTTGTTCATCGTGGCGCGTTCGTTCGCGCTCGAGACCGCCGACGGTGCTCTCGAAGCGTTGCGCGCGGCCGGTGTCGACCCCATGGGAATCTTCCTCGGCAAGACACTTGCTCTCGCCACACAACTCATCGCACTCGAGGCGGTGCTCGTGGGAGCGTCCGTGGTGCTCTATCGCGCCGACGTGTCGGCGTCCGGAGGCGTGCTGTTGGTCACCACCTCCGTCCTCGCCACCGTGGGTTTGGCGAGCGTGGGTACGCTCTACGGAGGTCTTGCTGCTGGTGCCAAAGGCCGGGAAACCCTGCTCCCGCTGCTGCTGTTGCCGGTGGTGGCACCGGTGCTGATCGGAGCGACTCGGGCAACCGAGTCGGCCTTCGGCACCAACGGCATCGACGTGAGCGAGGGCTGGCCCTGGCTCGGTTTGCTCGCCGTGTTCGCCGTGTTGTTCAGTGTCGTAGGCACGGTGGCCTTCGGGCCACTGGTCGACGATTGACCCCCGAAAAGGAGCCCCCGATGACCACACGAGTCGCGCGCGACCGTGTCACCGGCACGCCCTTCACTCGTGGCTTGGGCATCGTCACCATCGCCGGCATCGTCTGGTTGGTGATCTTCGGCTTGTTCGTGACACCAGCCGACGTCAATCAGGGTGAGACCGTGCGCATCATGTACGCGCACGTACCCGGTGCGTGGCTCGCGTATCTCGCATTCATCGTCACGGCGCTGTCATCGGCCATGTATTTGTGGCGTCGGACGCGCTCGCTCACCTGGGATCGCATCGCCGGGGCCTCGGCCGAGATCGGCGTTCTGTTCATGGGTATCTCGCTCGTCACCGGCAGCCTCTGGGGTCGACTCACGTGGGGCACGTTCTGGACCTGGGACGCGCGCCTCACCACTACGGCGTTCTTGTTCGTCACCTACATCGGCTATCTCGCGGTGCGCAATCTCGGCGGCACACACCACCAGCGCGCGCGCCGCAGCGCGGTGCTCGCCCTGCTGGCAGTTCTCGAGATCCCACTCGTGCACTTCTCGGTCGAAATCTGGAACTCGTTGCACCAAGAGGCGAGCGTGGCTGGCAACACCGACGTCACCATGGACGGGCTCATGCTCTTCACGTTGTTCCTGGGCGTCATCGTCTTCACGCTGATGTACGTGTGGATGCTGCTGCATCGCCAGCGCGCGCTCACCCTCGAAGACATGCTCGATGACACCGGTCTCGATCGTGCGTTGGCCGCCCGTCGAGCCGAGGCAGGTGTGTCGTGAAAGACGCCGGCTTCATCATCGCCAGCTACGTGGTCACGTTCGCGAGTATCGGCGTGTTCTCGTTCGTGGTTCTGCGTCGCTCGCGGTCGGCCGCGCGCGACATTCGCCCCGAGGATCGTCCGTGGTCGTGAACGACGATTCGCTCGGCGCGCCGTCGGGTGATGCCGGCCTCGATCTGTCGCCGCGCGACGTCGATCCCTCGCGCTCGCGTCGGGGCAAGCGCAAGTGGTTACCCATCGTGGTTCTGGGTCTGGTCATCGCGTCAGCGGGTGTGATCGTCACCCAGTTCCTCACCTCGGCCATCGATTACTACTGCAACGTCGACGAGATCGGCACCAAGGACGGCTGTGAGACCGGCCGTCGTTTGCGTGTGCAGGGCACGGTCGATCGCGGATCGGTGGTCGACGACGGCACGGTCACAGCGTTCTCCATCACGTTCAACGACGTCTCGATGAACGTTCGCTACGAGGGTGATCCGGGCGGCATCTTCAAGGAGTGCATCCCGGTCGTCGTTCACGGCACATTGCAGGGTGACACGTTCTCGGGCGATCGCATCGAGGTGAAGCACTCCAACGAGTACAAGGCCGACAACCCCGATCGTGTCGAGAACGAACTCGACAGTCCCGAAGGCACTGGATGCTCGGCGCCAGCCTGAACGCACCCGT
>VERK01000043.1 GCA_018882725.1 Actinomycetota bacterium
GCAGTGGTGGTTCGATCCCGAGGACAAACAAGGTCACCACCTGAAGCCGTGAGAACCATGACTTCCACGACAACCACGACAACCATGAATTCGATTCGTCCCGATACGAAAGGATGTGGCCGATGAGCCTCGTCGGAGCCAAGGTCCTACGCAAGGAAGACCCGCGCCTGCTCTCGGGCACCGGCACGTACGTCGACGACTTGTCACCCGCGCAGTGCGCGTTCGCCAGTTTCGTCACCTCGAGCGAAGCCCACGCCACGATTGACGCGATCGACGTTCGAGCGGCCTTGGCGATTCCTGGGGTTCTCGCCGTTTACACAGCAGCCGACTTCACCGACTATCCCGATCTGCCCGGCGGCCTACCCACACTCGAACGACCGGCCCTGGCTCGTAACACGGTGCGCTTCGTCGGCGAACCCGTCGCGGTGGTCGTTGCCGAAGATCGCTACATCGCCGCCGATGCCGTGGCCGCCGTGAACGTGTCGTACACACCACTCAAGGTGATGACCACGATCGAAGACGCGACCGCCGGCGACGCGGTGCCGCTCTTCCCCCGCCACGGTTCGAATGTCATCACGATCGTTCCCACCATGGACGATCTCGAAAAGGAACTCACGAAGTGCCACGGTCGGGCTTCGCTGCACATCGTCAATCAGCGTTGCGCCGCCGTGCCGATCGAAGCCATGGCCGTCCTGGCCGACTGGAAGCCCGACGGACTCACCGTGTGGGCCACGTTCCAGGCTCCGCATCATCTGCGCAACTACTTGGCCACCTGGCTCGACATTCCGCAGATGAACTGTCGCGTGGTGGCACCCGATGTGGGCGGCGGTTTCGGCTCGAAGATCGTGTGGTACCCCGAACTCTTCATCGCACCCGTGATCTCGAAGTTGCTCCGTCGTCCGGTGAAGTTCGCCCAGACGCGCACCGAGGCGATGATGCAGATGGCGCACGGTCGCGATCAGGTTCACGACATCGAAGTCGGCTACGAGAAGGACGGAACCATCAAGGCGTTGCGTCTGATCGTGTCGCAGAACCTCGGCGCGTACGGCGACCCCACGGGTCTCGGCCTGGCCGTTCTGACCACCTGGATGGCCGCCGGCGCGTACCGCATTCCGAAGGTGTCGACGTCGTTCCGCACGGTGGTCACCAACACCACACCCGTGGCTGCTTATCGTGGCGCCGGACGTCCCGAGGCCGCTTACTCGATCGAACGCATCGTCGATCAAGTGGCGCGCCAAACCGGGCTCGATCCGGCCGTGGTTCGTCAGCGCAACTTCATCCCGCCGTCGGCATTCCCGTACGAGACGCACAACGAAGCGGTGGTGTACGACTCGGCCGATTTCCCGGCCGCTCTCGACGAATGCCTGCGCATCGTCGACTACGACGCGGTGCGCGCCGAGCAGAAAGCCCGTCGCAACGATCCGTCCAAACCGCTGCTCGGCATCGGGTTGTCGTGTTGGTTGGAGATCGCCGGCTTCGGACCCAACGGATCGCTCGAAGGATTCGGTCACTTGGCGTCGTGGGAATCGGCGCAAGTGCGCATCCAGCCCGATGGTTCGGCCATCGTGTACTCGGGCTCGTCCCCGCACGGACAAGGCCACGAGACGATGCTGTCTCAGATCGCGTCCGACGAACTCGGTATCTCATTCGATCGCATCAAGGTGATCACCGGAGACACCGCCGCGGTTCTGCAGGGAATCGGCACCATGGGTTCGCGCGGCGCACCCACCGCGGGTTCGGCCGTCAAGGTGGCATCGAGTCGTGTTCTCACGCGCGCCAAGCGCATCGCCGCTCACCTCTTGGAGGCCGCCGAGGAAGACCTCGAAGTGGTCGACGACGCGTTCAACGTGAAGGGTTCACCGGGCAAGAAGGTGAGTTGGGGTGACGTTGCGTGGGCGTCGTTCCAGCCGTTGCGCATTCCGCCCGAACTGCAGGCCGGTTCGCTCGAAGAACGTCTGTTCCAGGAGTCGCCCAACTTCTCGTACCCCTCGGGTGCGTACGCGTGCGTGGTGGAAATCGACCGCGAGACCGGCGACGTGGCGATCCGCGACATGGTCCTCGTCGACGACTGTGGCACCGTGATCAACCCGCTTCTCGCCGAGGGCCAAGTGCACGGTGGAGTCGCTCAAGGCATCGCCCAGGCGCTCTACGAAGGCGTGAGCTACGACTCGTCAACCGGCCAGCCGGTCACCGCCAACCTTCTCGACTATCTGGTGCCGTCGGCCGCCGACCTTCCCGACTACAAGGTGGGACGCACCACCACGTTGTGCCCCAACAACCCTCTCGGCGCCAAGGGCATCGGCGAATCAGGATCGGTGGGTGCACCACCGGCGGTTATCAACGCGATCGTCGACGCACTGTCGGAGTTCGGAGTCGACCACATCGATATGCCAGCCACCCCAGAGAAGATCTGGAAAGCCATGAACAGCGGAGGAAACTCGTGAGCACGATCACTCGCAACGTGACGGTGTCGATGACCATCAATGGTCAGCCCATCACTCGTACCGTCGACGCCCGCACTCTCTTGGTTCACTTCATCCGCGAACACGCTCGCCTGACCGGAACCCACGTGGGCTGCGATACCTCCAACTGTGGTGCTTGTTCCATCATGATCGACGGTGAGTCGGCCAAGAGTTGCACCGTGCTGGCGGTCCAGGCCGACGGCTCTTCGATCACGACGATCGAAGGTCTGTCGGGGCCGCACAACGGCCTGTCGGCCGTACAAGAAGGCTTCCGTCAGTGCCATGGCCTGCAGTGCGGTTACTGCACACCGGGCATGGTCATGGCCGCCACCAGTTTGCTGCAGGAAATTCCCGATCCGAGCGAAGAGCAGATCCGCCACGGACTCGAGGGCAACTTGTGCCGCTGCACCGGCTACCAGATGATCGTCGAGTCGGTGCGCTGGGCCGTCGAACACCCAGCAAACTGACGATCAGGGAGAGGTTCGGCTCGAACTCGACGCCGTGCGCTCGGCCAAGTAACGCAACGAACGACCCAACATCGCGGTCGACTGCATGTCGGAGAACTCGATCCGCGTGCCGATGAAATCGGGCTCGCCGAGTTCGGCCAAGCGTTGGCCCATCAATTGCATCGAGATGTCGTGGTACACGTACTGCAAGGCAAGGGTCACGATCGCCAAGTCGTCGCTCCACACTCCCCAGGTCGAGTTGTTCTCGCGAATGCCGACGATCGCTTCGCTCTGATCGGCCACCGCGACGTAGAAGAGGCAACCCATCACGTCGACGACCGTGGCCGGATCGGAGTACTCGTGCGCGATCACCTGACCCGGCAAGTCGACGCCGCGACCGAAGACGACTGAGGTGATCTCGACCCCGCGCTCAGCAGCGGCGGTCACGGACGCCCGAAGTTCTTCGGCACCCCGTGGCCAGACCGAGAGCCACAAGCGCTCGCGCGACTTGTTGATCACGTCGATGAAGCGGTCGCGCACCTGCGCGCGACCGTTCACGTGCACCACGACCGTGGTGTTCTGCTTACCGCTCAACTCGGACAGAACCACGTCGAGGCCCGCCAGGGTCGCCGAGGTGTCGCGTCGCATTCCGTCGACGAAACGACTCGATTCGAGGGCCACGTACCGCGAGGTGCCGTCGTCGTTGGAGACCACCGATGCCGCCCCGCGCGCGACCAACTTGGCCAATGTTTCGTACACCGTGCTACGGGGAACTCCGCTCTTCTTCGCCACTTCGTAACCGTTCATCGGTGTCGAGGCTCCGAGCAGAGCGACGTAGGCCTTGGCTTCGTATCCCGACATGCCGATCTGTTGAAGCAATTCGACCGCGCGTTGCGTGTGCACGACATGAAACTAGACGGCGCGAAGGGCTCGGCCGGAGAACACCATCGTTCAGTGCCGAAAGATCACCGGGTAGCGACCCCACACCTGCCGGGTGGTCGACTCGTCGCGTCGCGGCGGATCGCCCGCATCGCGCCGGGCGCCGGCGGCCAGGATCGCCTCGGCCATCACGGCGATCGAGCCGTAGAGATGATCACCCGGGTCGTCGCTGCTCCCCACGGTCACATGAGCCGGACACTCGAGTCCACCGGCCAGTTCTTGGCCGAGGCAGGCGTGCACGCCGTGACCGAACGAGAGCCCCCACGGCATCACACCATCGGCCAGCGCACGGAACGGGTCGAACTCGTCGGCGCGATCACCCCATACCAACGGATCACGATTCGCCTTCTCGAGCTCGACGGCGACCAAGGTGCCACGAGGGATCTCGACTCCCGACTTCAGAACGATGTCTTCCAATGCGTGACGCAACGAGACCGGGCTGGCTGGGTGCAGTCGCAGCGATTCGTGCACGAACCTCTGCAACACGATGCGGTCGGCGAGCAGACGCTCGCGATCGGCCGGTTGGGCCTCGATCCACTCGAACACGTGATGCATCGCGTGGACGAGTTGATTGGAGGTGGAGTGTGAGCCGACCCACGGGAAGTACGCGACCTCGCGCAGGACGACGTCGGGGGGCAGTTCGAGCCGGTCCTGGTTTCGCAGCAGGGTCGTGAGCACGTCACGTGGCAAATCGTCTTCGGTGACCGCACCGGACTCGAACGACTCGATGAGCCGACGACGCCGTTCGAGTGACGCCGTGAAGAAGCGTTCGCGGAACTCGTCGAGGGCCCGATCACCGTCCTCGATGATCGCCGCCTTGTCGCCCACTGCGTGGGCCACCGTGGACGCCCGAGCCAGTCGGTCCATGAGCGCGTAGAGCTCGTCGAGTTCGGCGTCGTCACCCACCACGCGGTCGACACCGGCCACGGCGATCGACAGGGTCATCATCGTGCGGCGCGCGAGAGGGAGCAGATCGGCTCGACCGGCCGCGATCGCCCGATCGAGAACCGACGCGATGATCGCCGGGATTCGTTCGGCCTCGTACCACGCGAACACGTCGCGTCGGAACAGTCGGTTCTCGAGGCGACGGCGGTCGAGATGAGCCTGCCCGTGAAGGTTGACGATGACTCCCGACATGAGCCGATGGCCCTCGTCGTACAAGGCCTGCTGCAATCCCTTGTGCCGGTAGGCCTCACGGGCGTCCGCATACGTGGACAGAGCAATCGTCTTCATCGCGCTCGCTCACCCTAGACCGATAACACCGCGAAACGGATAGTTTCTCGTCGATGGCCGCGAACGCATCTCGACCCAAGTCGCTCCTGGTGACCGGGGCCGGCCGAGGCCTCGGTCAGCGCATCGCCGAACGCGCGGCCGACGCCGGCTACCGCGTGATCGCCGTCGACGTGTCGTTCGATGGTTCTTCGCTCGCGCAGCGCTCCGACGTCACGCGCGTGTCTGGATCGATCAGCGACGAGTCGTTTGCATCATCGGTGTTCGCCGCTCACGGGCCGGTCGACGTTCTCGTGAACAACGCCGGCATCGTGCGCTTCGGTCCGCTTCTCGATCTGGCATCCGATGCTTTCCGTGCCGTCGTCGACGTGAATCTCGTCGGAACGTTCCTGATGTCGCGCGCCGCAGCATCGGCCTGGCGCGACTCGGCAACGCCTGGCGCGATCGTCAACATCACGTCCATGAACGGTGTGGCCGCTGGCCCCAACGCGGGTGCGTACGGATCCACCAAAGCCGCGGTCGCTCTGCTCACGTCGCAGATGGCCATCGAATGGGGCTCACTCGGTATTCGTGTGAACGCCGTGGCTCCCGGTCTCATCGACGCCGGCATGTCCGAACCCATCTACGCCGATCCGGCCACACGTCAGGCCCGCGAGTCGAAGGTGCCCCTCGGACGTCTCGGAACGTCCGATGACATCGCGTCGGTGGTCCTCTTCCTCGCGTCCGACGAGGCGTCGTACATCCACGGGCAGAACATCGTGGTCGACGGTGGTGTCACCGGATCGGTGATCGCTCACTTGCCCCGTCCGGCCAGTGTCGATTCGGTCGGCCACACTTCCAAGTCATGACGGCTCGGCGCGCGGTCGTTCTCAGCGGCGGCCCCGATTACGCGCACGCGTTCGTGGAGACCGGGCCCGCGTTGGCCTCGATCGTCGAGCGAACCGGCCGTGACGTCACGCTCGTCGATCATCCTGACGACGTCGTCTCGTTGCTCGACGACCCGTGTGTCGATGTATTGGTGGTGAACGCGCTGCGGTGGCGGATGCTCGCCGATCGCTACGCGCAGTGGCGTGACGAGTGGTCGTACACGACCTCGCCGACGACTCGAGCGGCAATCACCGCATTCGTCGACCAGGGCGGCGGCCTGGTGGGCAATCACACCGCACCGATCTGCTTCGACGACTGGCCCGAGTGGGCCGATGTGATGGGCGGCGGCTGGGTGTGGGACGTGTCGTCTCATCCCCCGCGCGGACCGGTGACAGCCACGATCGTCGATGGGGCTCACGACATCACTCGCGGCGTGTCGCACACCGTCACCCTCGACGACGAGGTGTACGGCGATCTGGCTCTGCGCGACGTGGAGGTTCTGGCCACCGCCCGCCGTACTCCCGACGACCGCGATCAACCGGTGGTCTGGACTCATCGCTTCGGTGAGGGTCGTGTGGCGTACGTGTGTTTCGGTCACGATGTGGAGTCGTTGCGTCATCCCGACGTGGCGAGGTTGATCGATCAATCGGTTCGTTGGGCCGCGCGGGTCCCGACGCAGACAGGAGTTCGTTCATGAGACCGATCGAAGGAATGTCGGTGCTGATCACCGGTGGCGGCTCCGGATTGGGCGCGGGGGCCGCGAAACACTTCGCCGATCGCGGTGCTCGCGTGACCATCTCGGGTCGTCGAGCCGACAAGGTGCAGGCCGTCGCCGCGTCGATCGGCGCGCGCTGCACTTCGGTCGTCGGCGATGTGACCGTGGCGGCCGACCGGGCCGCGATGATCGACGTCGCCATCGCCCACGGAAACGGACGCCTCGACGTGTTGGTGAACAACGCCGGCAACATGTACCGCGGTCCGCTCGGAACACTCGACGAGCAGAGCCTCATCGATGTCTTCCACTCGAACGTGATCGCCGGGATGATGCTCACGCAGTCGGCACTCCCCCACCTCGAAGCGAGTCAGGGTGCGGTGATCTTCATCGGATCCGTGCATTCGCAGCGCGCGTTTCCTGGTGCCTCGCCCTACGCGGCCACCAAGGGCGCCGTCGAGACGCTCACGGGTGTGCTCGCCGCCGAACTCGGACCCAAGGGCGTACGAGTGTCGTGTGTCCGGCCCGGCGGCGTGTTCACCGAGATCAATCAACGCGCGGGCCTGTTCGACGATGCCACCGCGTTCGAGCGGCTCCAGGGCCTGTCGTCGGCCCACGCGCTGGGTCGCATCGGCACCTCCGAAGAGATCGCCGAAGCGATCGAATACCTGGCCCGGGCCGAATGGACCACCGGTGCCGTCATGACCGTCGACGGCGGGCTCGGACTCGGCGTCACGAACGCCTGAAACTCGACTACCAGAATCAATCGAGAAAGCGACAAGACTGAGAACATGAGCGCCACCGACATCCCGGTCGTCACGATCTCCACGTACGAGGAGGCCAAGGACACGTACCGCCAGAAGGATCTGCGTCAGGCGCTGTACGACGCCGGTGAAGTGATCATGGGCGACGTGCTCGTGAATCTGCACGGGGCCGAGCATCGCGATCGTCGTCGCCTCGAGAACCGTTTGTTCCGCCGCGAGACCTTCGAGTTGTACGAGCAGACGCTGTTCCCGCCCGTCATCGCCGAAACGATCACTCCGCACGTGGCCGCGGGTCGCGCCGAACTCGTCGACCTCGGACATCAGATGATGATGAACTTGGCGGCCAGCACGGCCGGCGTCGATCGTCCGCTCGGAACCCCCGCGGAAACCCATCGGCTGTACGACTACTTGATGCGCTTCATCGAAGGCGCGACCCTGGCCCACTTCACGGGTGACAAGGACGCCAAGCGCGCCGAGGTGGCCGGCAAACTCTCGGAGTTCGACGAGGAATTCGTGAAGCCGTCACTGGCCCGTCGAAAGGCGTTGCTCGATGCCGGTCACGAGTTGCCCAAGGACGTGATGAGCATCCTGTTGGCCAACGAAGACCAGTTGCACTTGCCGCACGACGTACTCGTCCGCGAAGTCGCGTTCTACTTGCTGGCCGGTGCTCACACCTCGGCCACCGCGTTCACACGCGTGGCTCACAACATCTTCAAGTGGCTCGATGCGCATCCCGAGGATGCTTCGCTGGTGCGCACCGATCGGTCGTTCGTGCAGCGCTGCACGCACGAGACCATTCGACTCCAACCCTCGAGCCCGGTGGCCATGCGGTGGGCACTGGCCGACATCGAACTCAAGAGCGGACGCAAGATCGCGCAAGGCAGCAAGGTCGTGATCGATCTGCTGGCCGTGAACCGTGATCAGACGGTGTTCGGCTCCGACGCCGACGACTTCAACCCACATCGCGTCACGCCCGACGGGGTGTCGCAGTACGGTCTGTCGTTCGGATCGGGCATGCACGCGTGCATCGGACAGGATCTGGCCGCTGGCCTCACCGCCGTCAACAGCGTGGACGCCGAACACACCTTCGGACTCGTGCCCTGTGCGGTGCAGGCGTTGTTCGATCACGGTGCGCGGCCCGACCCCAACGATCCGCCGGTGATGGACGAATCGACCACGCGTCCGTACTTCGGCAAGTACCCCGTACTGTTCTCCTGAACCGCTGGTTCAGAGAGTTGGGTTCACCAACCCGAGCGTCGCGTCCAGCAGTCGTCGAGCCCGTTCGTGGGGTTCGACCGCGAGCAAACGATCGCTCTGCACTTCGATGCTGATGTCGACGTGCGACGGAATCACGGCCAAGTAGTCGCGTAGCGGCAGCCCACCCTCACCCGGAATCAATCGCCCGTGACGGGCCTCGTGGAGCAGCGACTCGGCTTCGAAGAGTGCTGGCGCATCGCACACCTGGACCCAGGCGATGGCATCGGCGCGAACGAGACTCTCGAGACCCGCAACCGTCGCGCCGATTCGGCTGTGATGCAGGAGATCGACCACGATGCGACAGCCGGTTTCGGCGTGCACGCGCAACGCATCATCCACATCACACGGCGTGGTCCAGGCCATGTATTCGACGGCCACGTCGAGACCGTTCTCACGTGCGAGGTCACGCAGCGCAGCAAAGACGCCGATCGACTCGTCGAGTGCACTGCGACCACCCGACTCGCCGAGATCGGAGACTGCGAGGACATGACCGGCCCCGACCTCGCTGGCCCGGCCCATGAGGGGAACAGCCGTCCGCGGATCGAACCCGGAAGTCACCCGCACCACTTCGGCGTCGAACACCCTTGCGTCGCTCTCGTTGAGGCGCGACCGAATGTCGCGTGCTTGCCCGGCGCTGTCGATCGCATGCTCCCCCGACAAACGCAGTCCGATTCCGGCACAGCCGTCGAGACCGCCGGCGATGTCGACGAGTCGTTCGGCCGACACGTCGAGGAACGATCCGGCGGCCAAGTACACGTTTCGCGAATCAGAATCCCGAACGGGCGACGTCACGGTGCGAGACTAACGACATGATCGATGTGCACGCCCACGTGGTGCTCGGTGGAGTCATGGGGTGTGCCGGCCACTACGGACCCGAACTCGGCACCGGCCCGGAGGGTCGTCCGCGTTTCCGCGTGGGTGGCTACGTGCTCGACGGCGTGAACTACGCCAACTCGCCGTTCATGGACGTCGATCTTCGACTCCGGGCCAACGATCATCTCGGAATCGATCTGCAGGTGCTGTCACCCAACCCGCTCACCTACTTCCACCACATCGAAGCCGACCTCGCTCGCAACTTCTGCCAGTGGCACAACGACGAGATGGCCAAGGTCGTTGCCTCGCATCCCGATCGCTTCCGCGGCTTCGCACAATTGCCGATGCAGGACGTGGCGGCGTCGTGCGAAGAACTCACGCGCGCGGTGGAGAAGCACGGCCTCGTGGGTGCGTACATCGGAACCGACTTCGGTATCGACCTCGATGAGCCGGCACTCGATCCCTTGTGGGAGCGGGCGGTGGCACTCGACGTTCCGATCTTCGTGCACCCGGCCCCGTGGGGTATCGACGGGCCCTTGCGCGATGCTCGTATCCGCAAGTACGACCTCGATCTGTCGGTGGGCTTCTTGTACGAGGAGACCATGGCGATCGCCCACCTCGTGTACGGCCGCGTTCTCGAGCGACATCCGCGTCTCGACATCTGTGTGTCGCACGGTGGTGGCGCGACCGCCTACATGGCCGGGCGCCTCGAACATCAGGGTCGTACCCGTCCGTGGGCCCGGGAGAATCCGGTCGACTTCTTGGCTGGTTTGAAGCGTCTGTGGTTCGATCAGCACCTCCACGACGAGGGATCACTTCGTCTGTTGACCGATCGCGTGGGTCGCGATCGTCTGGTGGTGGGCACCAATCTGGCCGGGTGGGACGCCCCGAGCGACCGCCGAGACATCGTTTCCGACGGCGACATCGAAGCCGCGTACGACGACAACGCCCGACGGTTGCTCAGGCTGAAGTAAACGCGTTCAGATCTCGACGTCGACGCCGTCGAGTTGCAAGCGGATGGCTCCGCTCGGACACGCCCGGGCGATGCGCAGCAGTGTGGCGTCATCGGGGCGCGGCCCCGACTGATCGACCGATGCGATCTGGTCGTCGTCGAAGACGAAAAAGCCCGGGGCCGATGCCACGCACTTGCCGGCGCTGACGCATTCGTCGGTGTCGAGAACGACGGTGTATTGCCCGGTAGTCACCTTTTCAATCTAGTAACTCTCTAGTCTCGACTCGTGGTCGATTCCTCGTCATCACTCCACCGAGTCGCTGTCGTCACCGGTGCTGGCCGTGGCATCGGCGCGGCCATCGCCGACCGCTTGGAGCGAGACGGATTCCGGGTCGCCCGTCTGGACGTGACGGGTTCACCGAACTCCGACATCATCACCTGCGACATTTCCGACGCTGCGGCCGTCGATCGTGTGGCCGAACAGGTGGAGCGCGAGTTCGGTCCGGTGAGTGTTCTCGTGAACAACGCCGGGGCGTGGAGCTTCGGAGCTCTCGAGGACGTGTCGCCCGACGACTTCGCTCGCACACTGGCCATCAACGTGAGCGGCACGTTTCATTGCACTCGCGCGTTCGGCCGCTCGATGCTCACCCACGGTGGCGGCTCGATCGTGAACATCGTGTCGATCGCGGCCCAGGCCGCCAACCCGAAAGTCGGTGCGTACTCGGCGTCGAAGGCGGGCGTCGTGGCACTCACCCGGCAGACCGCTCTCGAATGGGGGCCGCGCGGTGTGCGCGCGAACGCGGTGGGTCCGGGTTTCGTCCCCACACCCGGAACGGGCACCGTGTACGACGACCCGGCCGTCCGAGAAGTTCGCGCCGCCGCGGTGCCGTTGCGGCGACTCGGTGAACCCGACGACGTGGCCAACGTGGTGTCGTTCCTCGCGTCCGATCAGGCCGGGTACGTGAACGGCCAAGTGATCTACGTGGACGGTGGTTTCAGCGAAGCACTGATGACGTTGGTTCCGCGACCCCCGGGTGTCCCCGGACCGTGATCACACAGCGTTACTGGCCCAGCCACCGTCGGCGTACACGATCTCGCCGTTGACGTACGACGCGCGCGACGACAACAAGAACTCGACGACGTCGGCGATCTCGTGAGGTTCACCCACTCGTCCGAGTGGCACCCGGCTGGTGAGCCACTTCACTTGATCGGGATCGTTCAGACGCTCGGCCGCCATCGGCGTTCGAATCGGACCCGGCGCGATGCCATTCACCCGCACGCCGAGTGGCGCACCTTCGAGCGCAGCGGCGCGTGTGAGTGCGGTGATGCCGCCCTTCGACGCGACGTAGTGCGCCTGACCGGGCACCGCAATGGTGGCGTTGACCGACGCGATGGTGACGGCTGATTTCGATGAGGTGTCGCCACGCTCACGATCACGTGTGACGGAGCGTAGGAAAGCCCGCAGTCCGAGCCAGGTTCCCGTGAGATTCACACGCAGGTGCCGTTCCCAGTCGGCGAGTGACGTGTCGACGATCATGCCGCGGGTTCGGATACCTGCACACGACACGAACGCGTCCCACGTACGACCCGTCGCGGTGAAGGTCTCGTCGACCACGCGATCCCAGTCGCTCTCGCTCGTGACGTCGAGTGACGTGACACTGAATGTCGAGACGTCAGGAGCAGTGTCACCGTTCAGATCCGTCGCAATGACGTCCCAGCCCTGCCGGGCCAGTACCGCGGCACAGGCCGCGCCGATACCCGAGGCGGCTCCGGTGACCAGAACGGTGCGACGAGTTTGTTCATTCGTGCCGTCGTGATCAGGGCCCATCGGCCCAGTGTGGCACGGATCGACTCGTAGACTGCCCGTCGTGACCGTGCTCCACATCACCAACGGACGAGTCATCGACGGCACCGGCGCCGCCGCGGTCGATCGCGACATCGTGACCGTCAACGACGAAATCGTTGCTGTCGCCCCGCCGGCCGAGATCGCTCAGTCGGTTCCGGCCGACACTCTGCGCCAGGCCACCGTGATCGATGCGCGCGGCCTCACCGTCATGCCCGGGCTGATCGACGCTCATTGTCACGTCACGTTCGACGACGTTCAGTCGAACGACGAGTTGTTCTTCCATCGCCCGCCGGCCCTGGCCGCTGTGGTGACCGCGTTCAACTTGCCCAAGCTCCTCCTCGCG
>VERK01000254.1 GCA_018882725.1 Actinomycetota bacterium
GTTGAGAGCCGATCGCACGATGCACGAGTGCGGCCGCCACCGACGAATCGACACCGCCCGACAACCCGCAGATGACGCGCTTGTCACCCACTTGCGCGCGCACGGCTGCAACCTGCTCGTCGATGATCGATCCCATGGTCCACGCGGCTTCGCAGCCCGCGAGGTCGTGCAGGAACCGCTTCATCACATCGGCGCCGAAGGGCGAGTGCACCACTTCGGGGTGGTACTGCACACCCCAGATGCGGCGTGTGTCGTTCTCGAGCACCGCGACCGGCGCCTCGGGAGTGGATGCGACCCCAATGAATCCGTCGGGTACACGTGTGATGGCGTCGAAATGACTCATCCACACGTCCTGCTCGGTCGGCAGACCCTTCAGCAGAGTGGAATTCGCTGTCGCGGTCAGACGCGTGCGCCCGTACTCGCCACGCGAGCCGCGTCCGACCTCACCACCCAACTGCTGGGCGATGAGTTGCGCGCCGTAGCAGATGCCGAGAATCGGCACGCCGGCGTCGTAGATAGCTGCGTCGAGACTGGGCGCGCCCTCCACGTGAACACTCTTCGGCCCACCCGACAAGATGATGGCGGCGGGCTGGCGCCGCGCGACCTCGGCCGCGGTGATGGTGTGCGGCACGATTTCGGAGTACACGTTGTGCTCCCGCACGCGACGAGCGATGAGCTGCGCGTATTGGGCGCCGAAATCGACCACGAGCACGGTTTGCCGGGGGCTCACGGGTCGATCGTAGTGGCCCTTGCCACGCCGCTTCCGATCCGCTGGGCTCGCATCGCCCGAGCGTGTCACCATGGGAGCGTGACGTGGCTGAAGCGACTCCTGGTGTGCATGGTCATCGCTATCACGCCGCTGGCCGCCGCCGGATCGAACGCCTCGGCCACTACTCCGCCACTCGCTCCCCCGGTCACCAACGACTTCATGGATCTCGAGCGCGACGTGAGCGAGTGCATCAGCGCGATGCCCAAGCCCGGTTGTGGGCGCGAGCCCACGTCATCGGGAGACCGCGGCGGCGCGATGCAGATCGCATTGTTCGGCGTCCTGATGCTCGGCATGGCCGTGATCGGAACCCGAATCGCGTTCGCGGTGCGCGCGCGCGACCGCCAGCCCTCGTGACTCTCGCGGTCAGAACACTTCGCTGAAGAAATCGAGCATTGCGCGCCACGAGCGCTCATCGGTGGGCGCGTGGTACTTGATGCCGGGGCGGCCCATCAGATCGGCGTTCTTGTTCGTGAACGAGTGCTCGGCGCCGCCGAACGTGTAGAGACGCCAATCGCAACCGGCCGCCTTCATCTCGGCCTCGAACGCATTTCGCTGCTCGACCGGGATCATCGGGTCGTCGGCTCCGATGCACACGAGAATCTTCGCGCTGATCGCTCCGGTTGCCGCTGGCTTCGACGTGCCGAGTCCGGAATGGAATCCGACCACGGCCGCGAGATCGACACCATCACGCGCCAACTCGAGTGACATGGTTCCACCGAAGCAGTAGCCGATCGATGCCACGCGCTTGGAATCAACCCGCGGATGAGCGAGGAGTTGCGCCAGACCGGCCTTGGCGCGCTTTCGTGTTTCGTCGGGCGACTGAATGAGAGCCACGAGTTTGGGCATCATCTCGTCGAACGGAACCGGCTTGCCGCCGCCGTGATAGTCGAGAGCGAAAGCAACGTGACCGAGATCGGCCAGACGATCGGCTCGCATCTTGGCGTGATCGTCGAGACCCGGGCCCTCGTGGCACACGAGAACACCCGAGGTGGTACCACTTCCGGATGGTTCGGCCAGATAGCCGATGTACTCCACACCGTCGATCATGTACGAGACGTCGCGTCCCATGTCCCCTCCCCCTGTGTTGGGGAACCAGACCGGCAAATTTGCCGGGGTTCCGCGCCCAATGGTTATTCGCCGACGAGTTCCTTGCGGAGTTCGCGCTTCAGGAACTTGCCGCTCGCGTTACGCGGGATCGGCTCGCTCCGGAACCACAACTTCGACGGGATCTTGTAACTCGCCAAGGTCTGCTTCAAGAACGTGCGCAGTTCGTCTTCGCCCACCGACTTGCCGGGCTGCAACACGATGCACGCCGCGACCTCTTCACCCAGGCGCTCGTCGGGGATACCGAACACGGCGGCCTCGGCGATCGCGTCGTGACGATAGATCGCCGTCTCGACCTCGGAGCAGTACACGTTCTCGCCGCCGCGGATGACCATGTCCTTGGCGCGGTCGACGATGTAGATGAATCCGTCGGCGTCGATGCGCGCGATGTCGCCCGTGTTCAGCCAGCCATCCTTGATGGTGTCGGCCGTGGCTTCGGGCCGGTTCAAGTAGCCCTTGATGGTGATCGCACCCTTCACGCACAAGATGCCGGTGATAGCCGGATCACGCGGAAGGTCACGACCCTCCTCGTCGACGAGCTTCACCTCGAGCGTCGGCACCGCCGGGCCACACGACTCGGGCTTGCTCGTGTACCAGAGCGACGTGTTGGCGGTGATGATGCCGTGGGTCTCGGTCATGCCGTAGCCCGTGGTGGGCGTGCCGTGCTCGAGTTCCTTGTCGATCTTCTCCACCAGGTCGGGCTGCACCGCCGCACCACCGCCGGAGATGGCGGCCAGCGACGACGTGTCACGCTTCTTCCAGTCGGGATGCAGAAGAAGTTCGCGACCCATGGTGGGCACTCCCGAGAAGTTGGTGCACTTCTCACGTTCGATGAGTTCGAGCGCGCGGCCCGGATCCCACTTGTACATGAGGACGAGCGTGCCGCCCACGAGGGTGGCCGGGTGCAGGATGCAGTTGCACGCGGTCACGTGGAAGAGCGGTGTGGGCGCCATGAACACGGGCGGCAACGCGGGCGGGGCGGGGAGG
>VERK01000255.1 GCA_018882725.1 Actinomycetota bacterium
ACGCAGATCGGCCAAGTTGCCCACGGTGAGACCGCGGTACTCGGACACGAACATCGTGCTGGTGGCCGACATCTTCGCCGCGATCTCGGCGACGGTCGCAACCTTCTCCGGACGGGGTTTGTCCATGTTTTCCTCCTTTCGCTTCCACTCGGGCGCTCGCAGATGCGGCACCACGAGGAGCGAAAGGCTCTTGTGATCCGCCTCGGTTGGCGAACCCGGAGGTTCCTTAGCCACCCGGAGGTGGACCGACTGTCTCTGGCAAGCGATTCAGTTGTGTTGAAAAAACTACCGGGGCGGGGCCCCGATGCACCCAAGCGTCAGACGACTTCGGCCTTCAGACGGTTGGTATCGACCTTCACACCGGGGCCCATGGTGGACGACACGGTGATCTTCTTGAGGTACCGGCCCTTGGCCGACGCCGGCTTGGCGCGCTGGATCTCGTCGAGAACCGCGCGGAAGTTGGCCTCGATCTGCTCGATGGAGAAGCTCACCTTGCCCAGCTGCACGTGCACGTTGCCGTAGCGATCGGTGCGGTACTCGACCTTTCCACCCTTGAATTCGCCGACGGCGCGGCCGACGTCCTGGGTGACGGTTCCGGTCTTGGGGTTGGGCATGAGACCACGCGGTCCGAGCACACGGCCCAGACGACCGACGAGCGGCATCATGTCGGGTGTCGCGATGGCGAGATCGAAGTTGAAGTTGCCCTTCTCGATCTCGGCCGCAAGCTCGTCGGCGCCCACGAGATCGGCGCCGGCCTTACGCGCTTCTTCGGCGGCTTCACCGGCGGCGAACACCGCAACGCGGATGTTCTTGCCGGTACCCGACGGCAGCGCGACGGTTCCGCGAACGGCCTGCTCGGCCTTGCGCGGGTCGACGCCGAGACGAATAGCGATCTCGACGGTTTCGTCGAACTTGGCCGTGGCCATCGACTTCACGAGCGTGAGCGCCTCGGTGGGGCTGAACTGCTCGTCGCGGTTGTAACGCTTGACGGCGTCGTCGTACTTCTTGCCTGACATGACTGTCTCCCTCTCCCACCAGTTCTTCTCCGGTGGGGTGTTGTGTCGGCCGGGCGAGGTGTTCCCGGACCAGACGTGTGGTTGTTACTAGAGAACTGCTGCTTACTTGACGACCAGACCCATGGAACGCGCCGTTCCACGAACCTGCTGCTTGGCCGCTTCGAGATCGTTGGCGTTGAGGTCGGGCATCTTGATCTTGGCGACTTCTTCGATGTCGGCCTCGGTGACCGAACCGGCCACCGACTTGCCCGGAGTCTGACTCGCCTTTTCGAGACCGGCCTTCTGACGCAACAACACCGGAGTGGGCGGCGTCTTCAGAACGAACGTGAACGTGCGGTCTTCGAAGATGCTGATTTCGACCGGGATGATGGTGCCGACCTGCGATTCGGTGGCGGCGTTGTACGCCTTCACGAAGTCCATGATCGCGATGCCGTGCGGTCCGAGTGCGGTACCGACCGGCGGAGCGGGCGTGGCCTTACCGGCCGGGATCTGGATCTTGACGATCGCTGTGAGTTTCTTCTTCGCCATGGGGCGTTGCCTTCCTGAGTGAGACCTTGATCAGAGTTTTGCGACCTGGCTGAAGTCCATCTCGACCATGGTCTCGCGACCGAAGATGTTCACCAGCACCTTGAGCTTCATGTGATCCGCGTTGATCTCGGCGACCTGACCCGAGAAGTCGGCGAACGGGCCTTCCTTCACGCGCACGCTCTCGCCCACTTCGTATTCGAGCTTGGGCTTGCGGCGTGCGGCGGTCTCTTGACCATCGCCCTTGGCCGACAAGAACGTGTCGACTTCGCGGCGCGAGAGCGGAGTGGGCTTCTGGCCCTTCTGGCTCTGACCGACGAAACCAGTGATACCCGGAGTGTTGCGAATGCAGTACCAACTCTCGTCGTCCATGTGGCAACGCACGAGGATGTAGCCGGGGAAGACCTTCTTCTGCACGACCTGCTTGCGGCCGCCCTTGAACTCGACGACCTCTTCCATGGGGATGACGACATCGAAGATCTTGTCTTCCATGTTCATCGACTGGATACGCGCGGCGAGATTGGCCGAGACCTTCTTCTCGTAACCGGCCTGTGTGTGAACGACGAACCACTGGCCCGGCAGGTTCCAGGGATGAACCGGGGCGTCCTCGATCTCCTCCGAGTCGTCCTCGGTCAAATCGAAGACCTGATCGGTCTCGAGATCGGTGGTGATGTCGTCGGTCATGATCAGTTCTCGTACAGCCAATCGGTGAGGAAACCGAAGAGGGTATCGGCGCCACCGATGAACGCCGTGAAGAGGGCCACCGTGACCAGCACGACCAGGGAGTACCGGCGGATCTCGGGCCACTTGGGCCAGGCCACCTTGTTCATTTCCTCCCGAACTTCACGGAGATACTGCGGGGCAGTCGTGCGCTCATCGCGGCTACGGCGTGCCGGAGCCTGACGAGCGGGGTTGCCCTGCTCATCGAGCGCGCCCATCTTCTTCAGGGTTCGCTTCTGCTCTCGGTTCAGATCCATCGCCATGTTGCGGTGCTCGTTTCTCGTTCGCTCAGTTCGGGTTCTGTGCAGGGCAGGAGGGACTCGAACCCCCGACCGTCGGTTTTGGAGACCGATGCTCTACCAACTGAGCTACTGCCCTTCGACGCCAGTGAACTAGCGCGTCTCCTTGTGGGTGGTGTGCTTGCGATCGAAGCTGCAGTACTTCTTCATCTCCATGCGTTCGCGATCGTTGATCTTCGACTTGATGGTGATGTAGTTGCGCCGCTTGCATTCGGTGCACTCGAGGGTGATCTTCACCCGCTTGTCATTCCTGGGCATCGTGGCCTCCGGTCACTTGATGATCTTGGTGACGCGGC
>VERK01000044.1 GCA_018882725.1 Actinomycetota bacterium
TCGGAGGACGTGGGCAGGCTCGGTTGTGGCCCCGGCCGCGGCCGGCGTTGCTTCCATGTTGTCCTCCGTTCGAGCCTCACAGGACTCGTTTGACGGTCGAGACGAAACTAGCAGTGGTCCCGGCGGGTCAGTGGCAGCGCGCGAGGATTTCTTGCAGGTCGTCGGGAAGTTCGACGGTGAAGGCCAGGATCTCGCCAGTGACGGGGTGAGCGAACGACAACGACCCGGCGTGCAGGAACGGCCGGTTCATGGCCATCGAGACACGATGGCCTCCGTACGCCGAATCACCCACGACCGGATGCCCGGCCGCGGCCAAGTGCACACGGATCTGGTGCGTGCGTCCGGTTTCGAGTTGGCAGGCCACCAGCGACACCTCGGGTTCGGTGAACTCACTCACCACCTCGTAGTGCGTGCGCGCCGGCTTGCCGTTGGCGACCACGGCCATCCGCAATGGATCTCGTGGATCTCGTCCGATGGCGGCGTCGATGGTTCCGCGCGGCGCCGCGAAGTGCCCCCAAGCCAGCGCCGTGTAATGCCGATCGACGTCGTGATCGGAGAGCGCTTCCACCAAAGCCTCGTACGCCTCGTCGGAGCGCGCCACCACGAGCAGACCCGAGGTACCGACATCGAGTCGATGAACGATGCCCGGTCGAGCAGGGTCGCCCACCGAGGCGATCTCGGGGAACAGCGCGAGCAAACCGTTCACCAGTGTGCCTTCGCGGTGACCGGGCGCCGGGTGCACCACGACTCCGGGTGCTTTGTACACGACGATGACGTGATCGTCGACGTGGATCACCCGCACCTCGACTGATGGATCGGCTTGCGGAAGCTCTTCGACCGGAATGGACGACGTGTCGACCGTGACCCGCTGACCCTCGTTCAAGCGGATCTTGCCCGAGGTGACCACCGCTCCGTCGACGGTGACTCCCCCACTCTCGACGGCGTGGCTGGCCTCCGATCGACTGATCTCGGCCACCAACGACACGATGCGGTCGAGCCGCTCGCCAGCCAGAGCGGCCGGAATGATTTCGTCGAACAGGTCGCTCATTCGTTCGTTCCGTCGTTTGTTGCGTGGTTGGTTCGCCGAGATGCGAGAACGAAACCGAGGATCATGAGACCACCACCGACGTTGATGGCGATGTCGGCCACGTTGAAGATCGGAAACCATTGGAAGTCGATGAAGTCGACGACCGAGCCGTGCAGGATCCCATCACCGCGGAACAATCGATCGAGGATGTTGCCAAGTGCGCCGCCGACGATCAGACCGATCGCGACGGTGGACAGTCGACTGTTCTCGTTGCGCAACGACACCAAGAGGCCAACCACCACGATGGTGGCCACGACACCGATCACCGGGCCCCAACCCTGGCCACGACCGAACGCCATACCGGAGTTGAAAGCGAGGTTGAACTGCAAGGTCCAGACGACCTCGATGATCCGGTCGTCGAGCGACGACAAAGCCCATTGTTTGGTTCCCTGATCGAGGGCGACGACGACGGCCGCGATGGCCAACGACACCGCGAGCGCCCGACGGCCCGCGGCTGGATGACTCATCGGATGCCGCCGACCCTCTCGGCAACCAGTTCGGTGGCCCACGGAATCGCTTCGAGGCGCTCGCGCGGGATGGGCTTGGTGGAGACGACGCTGTATCCGTAATCACCCGATTCGATACGCGCGAGAGCGGCATCGATCTCGATGACGATCTGCCGGTCTTGATCGGACAGCACCTTGGCGCGCTCACGCTCGACGGCGAGGGTGTCACCGTCACCGCCTTCTTCGTCGAACTGATCATCACCCATGCCGGCGGCTTCGATGAGGAGATTGCGTTCGAACTCGAGCTGTTCGGCTTGGCCGAGGTATTCGGCCCGCTTGGCCACGAGCAACTGCCGTTGCGCCCGCAAGAACGCGAGATCGAAGTCCTTGTTGGAGACGATGCCGTCCTTGGAGATCGGGCGCTTGCCCGGGACCGGGGGCTTGACGAAAGGTTTGGGTGCCGGCGGCTTGGGTGGAGTCTTCGGCGGCTTGGGTGCCGGGGCAGCGACGACTTTCTTCGGGGCGACGGCTTTGGCGGGAGCGGCCGACTTCTTCGGAACGACCTTGGTGGGGGCTGCCTTCTTGGGAGGCGCCGACTTGGTTGCGACCTTCTTGGGCGCCACCTTCGTGGGCGCTGACTTCTTGGGTGCTGACTTCTTCGGTGCCGCCTTCTTGGGCGCGGCCTTCTTCGGGGTTGCCTTCTTCGGCGCAGGCTTCTTGGGCGTCGCCTTCTTCGGAACGACCTTCTTTGGCGCTGGCTTCTTGGGAGCAGGCTTCTTGGGGGCTGGCTTCTTCTTCGTGGAGGTGGCCATGGCGTGCGCAGGCTACCTCGTACGTGTGACCCCGATGTGGACGTCGTCGTCATCGAGTGACGCATTGGGCTCACCGGCACCAAAACTCACCGAATCAGCCAAGGTTTCGGCAGCGACCATGTCGAGATGCGGTTGGATCTGACGTCGAACCGACTCGGGAACACCCAGAGTCACATCGATTCGGTCGGACACGTCGAGACCGGCGTCACGCCGGGCCTGCTGAACGAGACGAATGAGGTCACGTGCGGTTCCTTCAGCGGCTAGTTCGGGCGTCACTTCGGTGTCGAGCGTGATTGTTCCGTCTCCACCCGACAGCGTCGTACTGGCCGACCCCTCGGCCGCCGCCAACTTCAACGTGTACTCGCCATCGAACAACTCGATGTCTCCCGCGATCACTCGATCGCCGTCCTTCTTCCAGTTGCCGGCCTTGACCGCACGAATGACTTCTTGGGTGCGCGGACCGAGGCGCGGGCCCAGAGCAGCAGGGATCGGCTGCAGAACGAACGAGGCGTCGCTGGCCGCTTCGGTACTCAAGACCACCGACTTCACGTTCACTTCGTCGGCAATGATGTCGACGTACGGCCGCAGCGCTTCGGCGCCGGCGAACGACACGGTGAGCGACCGCAGCGGAAGCCGAACCCGACGCCCGTGCGCCTTGCGCACCGACAGCGTGGCCGAGCACACGTCGCGAACGCGGTCCATCGCATCGACCAACGCTCGATCGGTTGGCAGCGACGAGATGGCAGGCCAATCGGCGAGGTGAACCGAACCGCCGCCGGTGAGACCGCCGTACACCTCGTCGGCGACCAACGGGAGCAGCGGAGCGGCGACTCGACACACGGTCTCGAGCACGGTGTGCAGCGTGTCGATCGCGTCGGTGTCTCCGGCCCAGAAGCGGTCGCGGGAGCGGCGGATGTACCAATTGGTCAGCACGTCGAGGAAGTCGCGCACGTTGGCACAGGCCGAGAAGAGGTCGTACGCATCGAAGTCACGAGTCGTCGCATCGACGAGGTCGGCGGTCTTGGCCAGGATGTAGCGGTCGAGAACGTGCGACGAATCGGCACGCACCGAACCGGTCTTGCCTTCGGCATTCGCGTACAACGACAAGAAGTACCACGAGTTCCAGAGCGGCAACAGAACCTGGCGAACGGTCTCGCGGATACCCGCTTCGGTGACCGAGAAATCGGCGCCGCGCAAAATGGCCGACGACAACAAGTACCAACGCATTGCGTCGGCGCCGTACTGATCGAAGACCGCCATCGGATCGGGATAGTTGCGCAGACTCTTCGACATCTTCTGGCCATCGTCGCCGAGCACGATGCCGTGGCTCACGCACGAGGAAAAGGCCGGGCGATCGAAGAGAGCTGTTGCGAGCACGTGCAGTGTGTAGAACCACCCGCGCGTCTGCCCGATGTATTCGACGATGAAGTCGCCCGGGTAGTGATTCTCGAACCACTCGCGATTCTCGAACGGGTAGTGAACCTGCGCGAAGGGCATCGAGCCGCTCTCGAACCAGCAGTCGAGGACCTCGGGAACACGGCGCATCATCGAACGGCCGGTGGGGTCGTCAGGATTCGGTCGCACGAGATCGTCGACGGCCGGTCGATGCAGATCGGTGACTGTCGTTCCGAAGTCGCGTTCGAGCTCGGCCAGACTCCCATAGACGTCGATGCGCGGGTACTGCGGGTCGTCGCTCTTCCAGACCGGAATCGGAGAACCCCAGAAACGGTTACGGCTGATCGACCAGTCGCGAGCGTTGGCCAACCACTTGCCGAACGAGCCTTCTTTGATGTGCTCGGGCACCCACCGAATCCGCTGGTTGAGTTCGACCATCCGGTCCTTGATGCGCGTCACTTCGACGAACCACGAGGAGATGGCCCGATAGACGAGCGGCTCGTTGCAGCGCCAGCAGTGGGGGTACGCGTGGTCATACGAGTCGTGGCGTACCACGACGCCGGTCGCCTTCAGGTGCTTGATGATCGCCGGGTTGGCCTCGAAGACGTGCTGGCCGAACCACTCAGTGATTTCGGCGGTGTAGCAACCGTGGCTGTCCATGGGGCAGACGACCGGGATACCGGCGGCCTGACACGCGATCTGGTCGTCCTCGCCGAAACCAGGCGCCATGTGCACCACACCGGTTCCGTCTTCGGTGGTCACGAAGTCGGCGCCAAGAATCTGGAACGCGTTCTCGGTGTCGGCGAAGTACGGGAAGAGCGGTTGATAGTGGCGACCGACCAGATCGGAGCCGCGCAGCGTGGCCACCACCTCGTTGCCGATCTCCCGTTCGTAGGCCGCCAGGCGCGCCGAGGCCACGATCAGGCGCCGACCCTCGTGCGCGACCACCGAGTACTCGACATCGGGTGCGACGGCCAGCGCGAGGTTGGACGGCAACGTCCACGGCGTGGTGGTCCAGGCGAGGATCTCGTCGCCACTCTCGAGGCGGAACGCGACCGTGAGCGCCGGATCCTGCCGATCGCGATACACGTCGTCCATACGCGTCTCGGTGTTGCTGAGCGGTGTCTCGCACCGCCAGCAGTACGCCAACACGCGATTGCCCTCGTAGACCAGACCCTTGTCCCACAGCGTCTTGAACGCCCACATGACACTCTCCATGTACGAGAGGTCGAGCGTCTTGTAGTCGTTGTCGAAGTCGACCCACCGAGCTTGGCGAGTGACGTAGCGCTCCCACTCGCTCGTGTAGCGCAACACACTCGAACGGCAGTACTCGTTGAACTTCTCGATGCCGTACTCGGTGACTTCGGGATGACCCGAGATGCCGAGTTGCTTCTCGGCCTCGACTTCAGCCGGCAAACCGTGGCAGTCCCAGCCGAAGCGCCGCTCGACTCGGCGCCCGCGCATGGTTTGGTAGCGCGGCACCGCATCTTTCACGAACCCGGTGAGCAGGTGCCCGTAGTGAGGAAGACCGTTGGCGAACGGTGGACCGTCGTAGAAGACGAACTCGTTGTCGCCGTTCGGCCCCGCGGGACGAGCCGACACCGAGGCCTCGAAGGCCTCCTGCGCCTGCCAACGAGCCAGCACCGACGTCTCGATCGCCGGGAAGGACGGCTGCGGTTCGACCGCCGGGTACTGATGGCCAGACATGAGCGGGACCAGGCTACGAGCGCCTGCGCTCAGAGCACCTGGAGGATGACGTTCAAGACCAGGATCACGATGAGCGGCGAGAGATCGAGTCCGCCGAACGACGGCAAGACCCGACGCACGGGGCCCAGCACCGGTTCGGTGACGCGATGGACGATCTCACTCACGGGGCGCGGGCCACCGCCGGGGAACCACGACAGGACCACGCGCACGATCAGTGCGATCTGGAACACGAAGATGACGGTGGCGATGAATCCGGACATGGGCGTAACTCAGTACGCGTCGGGATTCGATCGAGCGGCTGGCTTCAAGAGGTACACACCCTTGGCGACCTTTTCGATCTTGCCGTGGAGTCCGTAGGCCAGACCGCTCGAGAAGTCGACCATGCGACGTGCGACTTCGGCGTCGCAACCCTCGGTGTTGAGGATCACGGGATGGCCGTCGCGGTAGCGATTGGCCACTTCCTGGATGTCGTTGAAGCGAATGGCCTTGACGGTGTACGGCTCACCAGGAGCACCCGGGGTGCCGATCGTGCGCACACTCGACGACTGGCGACCCGAGACCGGACGCGGTTGAATCGACGAGTCATCGACTGCGGGACGCCGGGCCGGAACGGGCTCGGTGTCGCGCGGTGTGACCTGACGGGCCACCGGACGAGACGGCTCGTCGTACGTCGTGCGATCGGCCGCTTGCGGCTCGTCGTAATCGTCGTACGCGTCGTCCTCGCCGAGACCGAGGTAATCCATCGCTCGCCGGAAAATCGACATGGTGGCCGAATCGTACTCCAGGGGTTCACCGCGTGGGTGGACGCCCCCCGAAGATGGCCGAGCCGATGCGCACCATCGTCGAACCGGCATCGAGGGCCACATCGAGATCGTCGGACATACCCATGGACAACTCGTGCACACCGACATCTCGTGCGAGGGCGGCCACGGTGGCGAACGCCGCGGCGGTTCGTTGCGGATTGCCGTCAGTCGGCCCGACCACCATCAAACCGTCGACCCGTAGACCACGCGTGCGCGCCGCCTCGACGAGTTCAGGAACGAGTCCCGGGTCACAGCCCCCTTTGTCGGCCTCACCGGTGGCGTTCACCTGCACGAAGATGCGCGCACCCGGAGCCCGCCGAGCGATCTCATCCACCAGAGACGCCCGATCGACCGACTGCCACACGTCGACCACCGGAGCCAACATCTTGACCTTGTTCGACTGCAGTCGGCCGATGAAGTGCACGGTGGGTCGATCGTGCTCGCCGTACTCGCGCATCTTGTCAATCAATTCCTGGGCGTAGTTCTCGCCGATGTCACGACAACCGGCCGCTACCGCGGCCCGCACCGCGTCGACACCGAACGCCTTGGTGACCGCGATCACCGTGACGTGGCGGTCGGTTCGCTCGCGAATCCGAGCGCCGATCTCGTTCAGCCGTTGGGCGACTATTTCGTTCATGCTGGCGGCTCCGCGATCCAGGCACCGAACACATGTCGCTGGCTCTCGCGCCGGACGCGGTGCGAGAAGAACGCATCGGCGCGGCACCCGGTACAACTGCCCACATCGACGACCGACGCCACACCCAACCGATCAAGAACGATGCGGATCGCGGCGTTCACGTCGAAGGCGGGTCGTGACTCACTCGTGACTCCGCGCACTGCCGAGCCGAAACGGCGCGCCAATCGATCGAGGTCGTCGGGTCCGAACTCGTAACAACACGGCCGAATGTGCGGTCCGATGATCGCGCCCCGAAGCGCGTCACCAGTCGAGACCATGGCGTCAACAGCGGACTCGACGACACCTTCCTCGAGTCCACGCCAACCGGCGTGCACGACCGCGATCGAGCGGTCGCCCACCAGTCCGATCGGCGCGCAATCGCCGACCCACACTCCGATCGGCGTCGACGCCGCCGAGGTCACGATGGCGTCTCCGTCACGACCACAATGTTCACCGGCGATGCTGACGACACGCACCTCCGAGCCGTGTTCTTCGGTGAGCATCGTCCACCGCTGGGGGTGAATGGTGGACGTGACCCGAATCCAATCGGGGCCATCGAGACGAGCATCGCCGTCACGACGTGTTCCGATGGCGAAGGTGACCTCGGGTCGACTGGGCCAGGCCACCAGAGCGGCCACGACGGTTACTTCAAGAACGACGGAACGTCGAAGTCGTCGTCGCCATCACCGTCGCCGAACGACAACGGATCGGACGCGAAGATGTCCTTGGACGGCGCCGACGGGCGGGCGTCCTTCGGAGCCGAGCGACCCGACGGACGCGCGGTGGGCTTGACCTGTGGTGCACCGTCCCAGCGGTCGAAGCCGGCCGCGATCACGGTGACCTTGACCTCATCGCCCATCTCGTCGTTGATAACGGTTCCGAAGATGATGTTGGCGTCCTGATGCGCGATTCCGTGAATGATCTCGGCGGCTTCGTTCATCTCCATGAGCGTCATGGTGGACGGGCCGGTGACGTTGAGGAGAACGCCCCGCGCTCCTTCGATCGATGCTTCGAGCAGATTGCTCGACAGCGCCTTGAGTGCTGCGTCGCGCGCACGGCTGTCGCCACTGGCGGTGCCGATACCCATGAGCGCCGAACCGGCGTTCTGAAGGGTCATCTTCACGTCGGCGAAGTCGGTGTTGATGAGACCCGGGTTGGTGATGAGTTCGGAAATGCCCGAGACACCGCTGTAGAGAACTTCGTCGGCCTTGCTGAAGGCTTCGATGACGGTGTCACGCGAGTCGACCACCGACAACAAACGATCGTTCGGCACGACGATCAGGGTGTCGACCTTCTCCTTGAGCTTGGCGATTCCGGAGTCGGCCTGCACCGCACGGCGACGGCCTTCGAATGAGAACGGGCGGGTGACGATGCCGATGGTGAGGGCGCCAATGCTCTTGGCGATCTCGGCCACGATCGGTGCGGCGCCGGTTCCGGTTCCGCCACCTTCACCGGCGGCGATGAAGACCATGTCGGAACCCTTGAGGGCGTCCTCGATCTCGTCACGGTGCGCTTCGGCGGCCTGACGACCCACTTCGGGGTCGCTTCCGGCGCCGAGACCGCGTGTCAGCTCGCGGCCGATGTCGAGCTTCAGCTCGGCATCACTGGTCATGAGTGCCTGGATGTCGGTGTTGATGGCGATGAACTCGACACCACGGAGGTTGCGCTCGATCATGCGGTTGACGGCGTTGACTCCGCCTCCGCCCACGCCGACCACCTTGATCTGGCAGATGTAGTTGTTGCGGCTCCCGGCCATCGACTCCTCCGATTCAGAGTTGGGGCACATTCTCGCAGTTCAGGGGCAGGGGTGGTGGGATACCCGGACCTCAGCGGACGCTTGGCTCGCCGGTCGAGACGTCGATCACCGAATACGACCGCGACCCCTGCCGCTTGATCTCGTTGACCACGCCGACCAATTTGTCCTGGAACCCCTCGGGTCGGCCGAACAGCACCGTGACCCCGTCGGTCAACTCGAGGGACAACTCCCCCTCCGGACTGGCGGCGGCCGAGATCACCCGCAGGCGCAGGTCGCGGGGCAGAGCATTCAGGAGTTGAACCGCGCCGAGGAACGGTTGGCCCACGAGGTCGCCCGGAGTCAGGTTGGGGCCGGTTCCCCGAATGGGTGGGTAGTCGACCGGGTCGCCTTCGATGACGTCGAGCACACGACCATCGATGTCGATCACACGGTTGAAACCATCGACGGCTCGGAAGAAGGCCATGGGTGTGCGTTCGGCGATCTGGATCATCACGCGCGAGGGAAGATGCATCGACACCCGTGCCGCCTTGATCCAGGGAATCGCTTCGAGATCGGACTCGGCCCCCGACAAGTCGGCGGTGAGGATCGGATCACCCTTCAGCGATGCAACGACTTCACCGACTCGATCGGGGTCGGCGTAGACGACTCCCTCCACATCGACCTGGCGGATCGACAGGATCGGACTGGCCAGCAACAAGAGTGCGACGAGTGCCACCACGACCACACCACCGGCCACCACGACCCAGCGCAAGCGTCGACGTCCAGCCGCGCGCCGAACCGCGATACGTCGCTCGCGGAATCGCGAGCGGCCGATGGGAGCAGCTTGCGTGCCGCGTTCGGACCGCGGTGCATCGTCGGAGATGACGAATCGCGTCTTGCCGCCCACGCTCTTCTTCGCCGGACCCGACGACTTGTTCGATGTCTTCGCTGGACCCGACGACTTGTTCGGCGTCTTCACGCTCGGTGGCTTCGCCGTCGAACCACGCGAGCGCTTGACCCAACCGATCAGATCGGGGCGGGGCAGCCGACGCTTGGGTTCGCGAGCCCTCGTGCGCGACGCGTCGCGCTCTTCGTCACCCAGATCATGATCGATCTCGTGTTCGGAGAACGCCGAGGCGAGTTCGGCCTCCACATCGGGATCGACATCGTCGAAACTCGTCATGCGAAACCGACCAAACGAACTTCAGAGCGCAGATCGTGTCCCGATTCGGACAGCACACGATCGTGCACATGGCGCATCACGGCCATCACATCGGATGCCCGACCACCCTCGTCGGCCTGGATGAAGTTGGCGTGCTTGGTCGACACCTCGGCCGTGCCGATGCGAAAGCCCCGCAGACCGGCTCGATCGATGAGTTCACCCGCCGACAGCACTCCCGGAATCGGATTCACGAACACCGAACCGGCATTCTGACCGCCCGGCTGGTTCTCCCGGCGCCATTTGACGATGTCATCGATCACTCTCTGAGCCTCGACCGCATCACCCGACTCGACCCGTAGGCGCGCTTCCACGACGAAACACCGATCGTCGAGATCGGATCCGCGAAAGCGCAGTCCGAGATCGTGGTGGGTCCAGGTGCGCGCGGCACCGGTGGAGAGATCGACCACGAGAACATCCACGAGTGAGGCCGCGATGTCGGAACCGTGTCCACCGGCGTTCATACGCACCGCGCCACCCACCGATCCGGGGACACCGACCGCCCACTCGAGTCCGCGCCACCCGGCTGCGGCGGTGCGACGAGCCAGGACCGGCAAACTCGTGGCCGCACCGACGCGCACGATCGGCTTCGTCGCACCGCGATCTGGCAACTCGACGAACGACGCGAAGTCTCCGAGTTGCAGCGCGACTCCGTCGAAGCCGTCGTCGGCCACGAGCATGTTGCTCCCGCGCCCAATCACCAGTGTGGTTGCCTCGACAGCACTACAGGCCTCGGCCACTCGATCGAGTTCGGCGCGTGATTCGACCGTCACGAAGGCCGCCGCCGACCCGCCCACGCGATACGTGGTGAGCGGACCGATCGGTACGTCGAAACGAATCCGATCGCCGAGACGTTTCTGGAGTTCGTCGCGCACGTCAGAGCGCACCGCGCACCTCGAGAATCTCACGCGGCAGGAATTCGATGTCACCGCATCCCATCGAGATGCACACGTCGCCCGGTTCGACGAGGGCCGAAACCGCCCGGGCCAGGTCGGTACGACTCGCGACCCACTCGACTCGGGAGTCGGGATGTCGGGAACGAACTGCGTCGACCACCAAGTGTCCAGTGACACCTGGGATCGGTGTGGTTCCCGACGAATAGATATCGGTCAGCACGACCACGTCGGCATCGACGAACGCGTCGGCGTACTCCGGGGCCATGGTGGCCATGCGGTTGTACCGATTGGGTTGGAAGACGGCCACGATGCGTTTCCACTCCCCGCCCGCCCGCGCGGCGGCCAGAACCGCGGCGATCTCGCGAGGCAAGTGCGCGTAGTCGTCGACGAACGTCGCACCGTCGGCACGGCCGACGACATCGAATCGACGACCTACTCCACCGAACGACTCCACACCTCGTATCGCTTCGTCGATGTCGACGCCGAACTCGATGGCGAGCGCCAGTGCGCCACACGCATTCGCCACGTTGTGCCGACCGCGTAGAGGTAGCCGAACGGTTCGCTGGCCGAATGTCCCGCTGATCGTGAACCGCATGGCGTCGTTCTCGGCGAAAACATCGCTCCACTTCACGTGACAATCCGCATCGGCGCCGTAGGTGACGAGTTGCCGCAGGCCGGCCGAGCGGGCGACGGTTCGAGCGATGTCGTCGTCCCAACCCACCACGACGGGACCGTCGACTCCGGACATGAAGGCCGCGAAGTCGCGCTGAAGGTCGTCGAAAGACCCGAAGTGGTCGAGATGATCGACGTCGATGTTGGTGATGATCGCGCCACGCAACGGAAGTGTGCGGTAGGTGCCGTCGCTCTCGTCGGCCTCGACGACCATGTGCGGGCCACCCGTCCACGCTGCACCGGTTCCGAGATCGATCACGTCACCGCCGATGACGAAGTTGGGTTCGAGCGACGACATGGCGGCGCGCAAGAGCGACGATGTGGTCGTCTTGCCGTGCGTGCCAGCCACACCGAGCGCCGTGGTTCGCGCGCAGATGGCCGCGAGCATCTCCGAACGGTGCATCACGCGCACGCCGAGCTCGTTCGCCGCCCGCACTTCCACGTTGTCGAGTGGCACCGCGGTCGAATACGTGACCGCATCGCAACCCGACACCAGCCGAGGATCGTGCCCGATGGTGACCGTCACCCCAGCGGCACGAACGTTGCCGAGCACGGCCGTCTCGCGAATGTCGCTCCCCGATACCCGGTGGCCCATCTGCGCCAGCACGATGGCCAGTGCACTCATTCCGGGGCCGCCGACACCGATCACGTGAAGACGACGAGTCGTCGACAGATCGAGATCAGCCACGCTGAGCGACCTCGTCGATCAACTCGCCGATCGCCCCCCGACGATTGAGGTCACCAAGGTCATGGGCTCGTGTCGCCAACTGCTCCCGCCGGGGGTCGTCGATGCGCAGAGCGCGAACCACATCGACCAACGAATCGACCACGTCGTCATCGGACAACATCGCCGCCGCACCTCGATCGGCCAGCCAACGAACGTTCCCGGTCTGATGATCGTCGGCCGCCCCCGACCACGGAACCAGGACCGACGGGACACCCACACTCGCCACTTCGGCAATGGTCCCCGCTCCCCCGCGACCCACGAACAGGTCGCAACCCGCGTACACATCGCGGATGGCGTCGTCGTATCCGATGACGTCGTAACGGATGCCACCGCTC
>VERK01000045.1 GCA_018882725.1 Actinomycetota bacterium
AACGTCAGCCACACGCTCCGAACGATCACGGAGGGCGGCGACCACATCGGAAGAGGACGGCTGGGCCGTCAGATCAAGGCCCGGCCACGGAAAATCGACCGAACCGCCGTTCGGCAAGCCGATGGGCGTGAATGTGGGCGCTCCGGTGAGAGGGCCGAACAGCCACTTGTCGGTCACGAACAGCAAGTGCCGCAACGTCTGCGCGAACGACCATTGGCCATCCACCGACTCGTTGAAACCCGAATCACCAAGTGCCTCGGCGCGAGTGATCGCAGCGTTCCATCGCTCCGACAGCATCGACCACGCGGCCCGAACACCGGCTTCGTCGGTGGGGCGAAGGAGCGAACGCAGCGGGAACCACTCGTCTTTCGAATTGACGAAGTCGGTGACGTCGACTCCGTTCACCACCAAGCGGCTGATCTCGGCGTCGATCGACACGTCGACGAGGCGAGCGTGCGAGATGTTCGCACCACTCAGGTCGACATCACGGAACTTGCTGTTGCGAAGGTTCACGCCCCAGAAGACGGCGTCGCTGAGATCCTGGCCTTCGAATTCCTTCATGGGCGTCCGACGCTACCGGGCTCGCCTGTACTGTCGCTGGCGATGTCGACCGAGAGCGTGTACCGGGTGACCGTGCGTGGTCGATTCGCAGGTCTCGACGAGAAGACGCGGGCCTACCTCGCGCGCGAGCAGCCCGAGCACGACATCTTCAAGTCGGCCTACACAACCGAAGGCACGTTCACGTATGACACCGACATCCGCTTCTTCAACCTGCGTTACGAAGTGCGCACCGCCGCGGGAACGGACGAGGCTGAGAATCTCGGACTGACCGAAGCCGAGGCCTTTCTGCGGACTCTGGGCTACGGGTTCGAGAAACTGAAAGTGAACGTTGTCGATACGTCGGCGATGTGGCACGCCGACTGAATCACCACACCACCGGCGCCGTCGCGCCCACGGCACGACCCTCAGCACGAACACCGCGCTGAACGAGATCAGCCGATAACTCGTTCCAGACCTTCTTCAACCGGTAATGCGGCACGCGGGGATACAGGTGGTGGATCGCGTGATGGTCGTGACCGCGGATGAGTAGACCCGATCCGCGGAACACCGCGACGCGCGTGTGGCGATAGCGGCTGGTCTCGTTGGCCGGGTGATGCGGATACCACGCGAAGATGAACATGAGCCAGCACAATTGGATACGGGCGGGTAGCCACCACAAGCACAAGGCAGCCAATCCGTTGCCGGTGGCGATGCAGGCCACGAGAACCGCGGTGGTCACGAGCCAATAGCGCATCTGCGCCTTGCCTTCGGCTTTCGAACCTTCCCGACTGGCGAGCTTGGCGCGCAGAACTGACGGGAGCAGCACGCGGAGCGGCTTCACGAGCGCGAAGAAGGGCAAGAACGCGTACAGCATCGTCATTCCGTAGAACTTGAGCGGCAGCTCGCGCAGACGACCTTCGGTGAAGTGATCGGGATCGCGATCGGGATCGTTGGTGTACGCGTGGTGGCGCATGTGGCCGACACGGTGCGCGGTGAACTCGATGCCCGTGGGGATCGACGACAACAGCCCGATCGCTTCTTCGACACCTCGGCCCCTCGTGGCCTTACCCATGATGTTCTTGTGCGTCGCCTCGTGCATGGGCATGTAGAACGTGGACGCGAAGACCGAGTTGACGATCAAGCCGAGCCACAGCGGAATCGTGCCGTTGGCGCCGAGGACGACGACCGCCGTCCAGCAAGCCGCGAAGAAGACGAACGTGGCGATCATGCGGTACTGCACGTCGCCCCAGTACTTCGCGGCCACCAGGTTCTCGGCCCGCACCTGCTCGTTGCGGTCGGAGCGTGCGCTCTCGCTGGCCTCGGTCTGCGCCTTCTGAGAGAGGACTGCTTCGAGGTCTTCAGGGGCTGGCGCGTCGATCGTCACGAGGTCACAGTAGCGGGCCTGTGCAGGTCGATGGCTTGCCCCGATTCGGTTGCACGAACCGATAACGGGACGGCGCGACGCCTACCGAGACGGCAGCGTTTCGATCACGATGTTCCGGTAGGCGCTGGAAAGCTGACTCATGTCGGCGGGGTCGCCGGTTACAACGACACCACCACCAACCTCGACCGCAGCAGCAACGACGTGGGCATCAGCAAGGTGTTCGGAGCCAGATCCGCTCGCCGACAGCACCGCGCCAACGAGACGTGCGAAGGCACGGTCGGTGTCACGCAACATCACACCCTCTTCTTCACGCGACAGCAGTGCGTCGATCAGCTGGTTACGACCTCCACCGCGATACAGCTCGGCGAGAATCACCGTCGGAACGACGACGTCGTGGCCAAGTCGTTCAGCTGCCGCCATGGCGCGTCGAACCATCCGCTCGGCTGGCCCGGATTCGTGGGCAAGGGCCGCGAGTGCCCGTTGGTCGAGCACCACCCTCACGCCGGACCACCCAGCAGGCGCATCAGACGAGTGATCTCAGCCTCGTCCTCAGCGGTGTCGAGTGGGCCGTGAAGTTCGTCGAGGCGCTGGAGGAGCGCGGAGAGTGCTCGTTGACGCCGGCGACGTTCGACCTCGGTGCGGAGCGCCTGATTCACCTGAGTCGACAGCGCCTCCCCACCTCCCTCGAAGAGGGCGACAAGGTCTTCGTCGAGCGAGAGCGAAACTTTGCGTTTGGGCTGGGTCACGCCCTGATCGTACTGAGGTACGACTGGAGTACGACCAACTCTTTGTGCGGCTTTTCTCATGGGCCAAGGTGGGATCGAATCAGCTGGCACGACGACCTGTCGTGACAGCGATCACTTGACAGCGTCAGGGCGACTAACTAGACACTGTCTACATGGAGCAGTCCCTCACCCTTCACCCCGACGCGCGTGTGCAACGTCAGCGCTGGGGAATCCTCACCATCCTGTGTCTCTCGGTGTTCCTCGCGGTGGTGGACAACCTCATCATCAACGTGGCCATCCCCACGCTCTCGCGCGAACTCGACGCCACCACCAGCGGACTGCAGTGGATCGTCGACTCGTACGCACTCGTCTTCGCTGGCCTGCTCCTCGCCGGTGGCGGACTCGGTGATCGCTTCGGTCGCCGGCGCGTGATGCAAATCGGCATCGTGCTCTTCGGACTGTTCTCGGCCTGGGCCGCCTTCCGCTCGTCGACCGGTGAACTGATCGCCGCGCGCGGACTCATGGGTGTGGGTGCGGCCATGGTCTTCCCGAGCACGCTCGCCATCGTGATCGACGTGTTCCGTGATCCGATCGAGCGCGCCAAGGCCATCGGCGTGTGGTCGGCCGTCTCGGGTGCAGCGGTCGCCTTCGGCCCAGTTGCCGGCGGATTCCTCCTCGAACACTTCTGGTGGGGATCGGTGTTCCTCATCAACGTTCCGATCGTCGCCGTGGCGTTCGTCTTGCAATGGCGATTCGTTCCCGAATCACGCGATCCTCACGCCAAGCGGCTCGACTGGCCGGGCCTGCTGCTGTCGATTTCGTTCGTGTCGCTCCTCGTGTTCACGATCATCGAAGGTCCACACCGCGGCTGGGGCAACACCTCGTCGATCTTCGGCTTCATCGGCGCGGCTGTTCTGTGTGCGGCGTTCATCACTCGCGAGCGCACCGCCGCTCAGCCACTGCTCGACGTTCGGGTGTTCCGAGACATGCGTGTCACCGCGGCCACCTCGTCGATCTTCATCGCGTTCTTCTCGCTGTTCGGCTTCACGTTCCTCATCACGCAGTACTTCCAGTTCGTGCGCGGCTACGACCCGCTCGAGTCGGGCCTGCACACCGTCCCGTTCGCAGTGGGTGCGGGCGTCACCGCGCCCATCGCGGCTCGACTCGCACTGCGCTTCGGCCCGCGCCGGGTGATTCCCGTCGGACTTCTCTTCATGGGAGTAGCGCAACTGTGGGCCAGCACGTTCGAAGTGGACACGTCGTACTTCGGCCCGATCATCCTCAGCATGATGTTGATGGCGAGCGGCTTGTCGCTCGTGACCAGTCCGGCCTCCGAATCGGTGATGGGAACTCTTCCGCGTGACATGGCCGGTGTCGGATCGGCCATCAACGACACGAGTCGGGAAATCGGTGGAACCCTCGGAGTTGCCATCATCGGCAGCATCTTCGCGTCCACCTATGGCCCCAAGATCGTCGACTTGCTCATCCCCCTGTCGCTGCCCGAAGCAGCGGTGTCATCGGCTGAAGAGTCGGTTGGCGCCGCCTTCGCGGTAGCCGAGCAGGTCGGCGAACCCTCTCTCGCCAACACCATTCGCGACGCCGCCGGCACGTCGTTCCTCGACGGCTTCCAGGCTGCGTGCACCACGGTGGGCATCGTCGCGATCTGTGGATCCTTGCTCGCCCTTCGATTCCTGCCGTCGCGAATCACACCGACACACTCGACACAGGAAAGGGTTGCAGTGCAATGACGAATCAATCAGCCGCGATCGCGGCCATCACCAAGAAGAAATGCATCTCGTTGACCACCTACAAGAAGGACGGGACAGGAGTGCCCTCACCGATCTGGTTCAACGTCATCGGCGACACGATTGTCGTGACCTCACCGCGTGACGCCTGGAAAGTGAAGCGGATCCGGAACAATCCGCGGGTGGAATTCGCCACCTGCACACAGCGAGGTCGAGTCACCGGCCCGTTCTTCTCCGGTACCGCTCGGATCCTTCCCGACAGCGACTACGCCTCGGTGGCCAAGGCGAAGTCGCGCCGCTATCTCATGTTCCGCCTGATCAAGCTCAAGCACCGCGATCAGGTGGCCATCGAGATCACGCCCGATCGCTAAGACGAGCCGGTCGGGCGAGCACAATGGTGGGATGAACCCCCGCAACCGTTGGATCATCTGGCTGCAGATCGTTCTCGCGGCGCTCGTTGTCTACTCGCTGCTTCTCGTGCTGGCGGGCTCGGTCGCGGGGTCGTTGTTCTCGTGGTTCGGATTCGGTCCGGACGATGCGATCGACACCGACGCCGTACGCGAGTACCTGAAACTTCCCTTCATGGTGCTCGGCGCTGTGATGGCCGGTTGGGCATTTCTGATGATCCAGATCGTGCGTGGTCCACTACGCGACGGTGTCCCGTGGGCGTGGACATTCATGGTCCGCTCACTCGGCTTGTGGTTCGTTCTCGACACAGGGATGTCGTTCGTTCTCGGTTACCCGAGCCACGCGTTGTTCAACGTTCCGTTTGCGATTGCGTTGGGCGTTCCGCTCGCCGGACTGCGATCCTCGAACAATCGCTGATCGGAAGCGGTAGCCGATCAGGCGCGACGCGGACGGGCCACGAGTTCGCCCCCGCAATTCGGACAGCGGTGATCCATTGCTCGTCCACACGGTTCACAGAACGTGCATTCGAAACTGCAGATGAGCGCCGGACCATCGTCAGTCAGCGATGTCTCGCAGCGCTCGCACAGCGATCTCATCTCCAACACCGCTCTCACACCTCTTTCGACCAAAGTTGATCGACGAATCGCTGGTCCTCGTCGAACAGCCAGCACTCGCGCAACTTCTCGTCCTGAACGCGATACAGGAGAATGCGGCGCACGCGTCGCGGCGGGTCACCCAGGTCTTCCACGGCGATGAGGGCTCCGAGCGACTCACCCACCAGGACATCCTCGACCGCGATCAGCTTTCGTGATGTGCGCACGGACGCTTGGCCGAGAGCAACGAAGGCGGCGTCACGGCCACGATGCGACCCGGCCAACGGGCTGTCCCCCATGTAGTGGAGTTCGATGTCGTCGTGGTACGAAGCCAACACCTTGTCGAGGTCGGATGCGAGCCAGGCCTCGGAGTAGGCCTTCAAGACTCGGGCGGTTTCGTCGCGGCTCGCCATGACTCGACCCTAGGTCTGTTCGACGCCGCGTCGCGAAACCAACAACTAGGTTGCCCTACATGATTGTCACCGAAAACAACGTTCCGTTCGTCCGTACACCCGACACGAACTTCGCTGGCATCACCGACTTCCCGTACTCCCCGCGATACATCGACATCGATGGGCTGCGCATGCACTACGTGGACGAAGGGCCGCGCGATGCACCGGTGGTTCTGATGGTGCACGGCATGCCCACATGGAGCTACCTCTACCGCCACATGATCGCCCGCTTCCTCGCCGCCGGTTATCGATGCGTGGCCCCCGACCACATCGGATTCGGCCGCAGCGACAAGGTGACCGACCCCGACTGGTACGACATCGCTCGCCACACCGCGAACCTTCGGCACTTCGTCACCACACTCGACCTGCGCGACGTCACTCTGGTGGTTCAGGACTGGGGTGGACCCACCGGACTCGCGCAGTACGCCGCGATGCCCGAACGCTTCTCGCGACTCGTGATCATGAACACCTGGCTTCACCACGCCGAGTACGAGTACTCACCAGGAATTCTGCAGTGGATCGAACAGAACAAGCCCGGTGGCATCTTCCGTGACAACGTTCCGCAACGGTTCAACTGGGGAACGCTCATGGCCATGGGAACCCAGCGGGTGAGCCCACAGGACAGTCTCTTCGCGATCTTGTCGGACGGAACACCGGTCTTCTCTGCCGAGGCGTTGGCCGTGAAGAACGCGTACGACGCCCCGTTCGAAGGCCTCGGTGAAGCAGGGGTGACGGGACCACGCCGATTCCCGATGTCGATCCCGGCCCACGATCCGCTCGCCGGCAACGCAGCGGTTCAAGAGCAGAACTTCTCGACTGTGAACGCAACCCGACTACCCGTGCACTTCGCCTGGGGCGTGAACGACAACGTGTTCACACGTGAGTGGGGTCGGAAGTGGCACGGCCTGATTCCCCACTCCACATGGTTCGAGGTTCCGGCCGCGCACTTCCTGCAGGACACGCACGGCACCGAGATCGCCGACTACGTGCTTCAGCACATGCGCTGAGCCGGTCGGGGCTCACTCACCCACTTGACCGTCAATTGCCTCACGCAACAGGTCGGCGTGGCCGTTGTGGCGCGCGTACTCCTCGATCATGTGCACGATGATCCATCGCAACGACGGTGACTCGCCGCTGTCCCACGTCCGCTTGGCCATTTGATCGAGACCGCTGTTCGCAAGAGCTGCATCGAGATCGCGCCGCGACGCTTCGACGGACGACGTCCACAACGCCCGAAGTTCATCGGCGCTGTCTTGAGCGGCTGACGTCCACTCCCAGTTCGGCTCGGCTACCCAGTCGACCGCTAGCCAGCACTCGGCCCTCTCGCGACCGTGCAAGAAGAACGAGAACCAGTGATCCTCCACCCACGCCAGGTGCTTGAGCAGACCTCCGAGGGTCATCGACGACGACGGAAGTCTTTGCATCAATTGAGTGGTGTCGAGTCCACGCGTCTTCCACTCGAAGGTCGCGCGCTGCCATTCGAGGTAGCCGATGAGCGAGTCGGTCTCATTGGCCGTCGGCGGCGGCTCGGGCCGTCCGTGTTCGTCGATCGTCGCCACAAAGACACTGTACGCATGCGGGTCTGGCTAACTTCTGGACGTGGCCGCGCTTTCCCTCAGGACATTCCTCTGGTTCGACACTGAAGCCCTCGACGCCGCACGCTTCTATGTCGATCTGTTCCCGAACTCTCGCCTGGGTGAGGTCAGTTACTACCAGGCCGACGCGCAACGCCCCGAGGGGTCGGTTCTGACCGTCGAGTTCGAAATCTTCGGCCAGCCATTCGCGGCACTCAACGGCGGCCCGGAGTTTCCACACACCGAGGCCGTCAGTTTTCAAGTCTCATGCGAGACGCAAGAGGATGTTGATCGTCTTTGGGATGCCTTGGTTGCCGATGGCGGCAGCGAGAGTCAGTGCGGTTGGTGCAAGGATCGCTGGGGCGTGAATTGGCAGATCACGCCGATCGGTCTCACCCGTGCTCTGCAGGGACTCGACGGCTACGACAGCAAATATGCGTTCAGCGCGATGATGAAGATGACGAAGATCGTTCTCGCCGACCTCGCACCCCGTCGGTAGCTCCACGACACGAAAGCCACGGTGCCGCTCCTCGCACTCGATGGAGTCGCACTGGTCGCGGGCGATTAGACGGGTGTTGCCACGCTGCTCGCCGCGAACTATCTATTGCTCGCTCTGCCGACGTAGTTCGTCGCGAAGAGACTCGAGATACGGAAGTGCCTTCTGATCCTTGAGTCGATTGGCTGCAGTCTTGGACTCAATGATGTCGTCGAGTGCAGCCACCGAAATGACCACGCCGGGCTCCAACTCGGCGAACTCAGCCCGAACACTCCATCCCTCGTAACCAACCAGGCCGCCGGCTGGACTGAACACGAGGTCAACATCACCAAGGTCAGTCACCAAATTCAGCATGTTCGGCATGTTGGCGATGAAGCCCGCATCAAGCTTCGTCCTGACCGGACCGTCACTCGTTCTGATCGCGGCATTCAGTCGCTTCAGTGCTCGTGCCAACCTCTCCAAATTCTCGCGATCGCGAGACGGCAAGACATCGATGTCTTCCGTCGGCACCGGAGAGCCATGCACAACCGCAGCAAACCCCCCCAATACGACGAAGCGAACTTTCTCCTCGGTCAGAATTCGACAAATCCCGACCGGGTCGAACTTCATCGGCTGTCGTTCCTACCCACGAGCCGCGCCTGCTGCCGGACGCTCATGAAAACGTTTGCTACATCGACCATGTGCTTGACCCGCTCTTCGACCGACAGCCTGAGGAGAGCGCGAATCTGGCTCACGTCGACACCGCGCCAGTCTTCGTTCGGGTTCTGCCACTCGGCCACGATTGAAGTGTACGCCTCGGGTGTCAACCCCGCTTCAGGTCGGTGATGACGGCTCCATTGGCGTGGGCGGACATTCGTCAACTCGACGCTGGAATGCTGGAAGATTCAGGAGCCCGATCTGAGCTGGGAACGCAGAGACTCGAGATCGCCCAACACCCAGATGTCGCGCAGTTTGCTCTCGTCGGCGGTGAAGAAAGCGGCTCCGATCCACTCGACACGGCGGCCGGTGGGTGGATGGCCAAGAAAATCGCCCGTGTGAATCCCAGAGAATCGAACCTTCGCGGCCGCACTGTCGCCATCGGCGATCAGAGACTCGACGTCGCACCGATAGCCGGAGAGCGCCGTCGTGACCATGGGCACGTAATCACACACTTCACGCCGCCCTCGCGCCCCCAACCCGACCGAACCTCTGAACGTGACGTCAGGGTGGAGGATCTCATCGGCTTTTTCAAGATCGACTTCGTTCCAGAACTTCTCATAGAAGACTCGGACCAGATCGCGAACCAGCACGAATCAAGCATTGCACTTCGGGAGCCAACTCTCGTGAGATTACGTCGATCGCTTCGGGTCGGTGACCGCTCCCCCGCTCGCTTGCGCCAACTTGTTCGGCTCGATACTGAACACGTCGTTCCACGTTCCCGCCGCAGCCCACACCTCGTCGTATTGCAACAAGTCCGGGTCCACGAACACGCGAAGTTGAGTTGTGTGTCCAAAGGGCGGCACGCCGCCGTTGGTTTTGGAAACCTGTCAATCGGCCACGTGAGACAGTGCGTATCGAAGCTGGACCATGCCACTGGGGAAGGACCGCACATCGACTGGATTGAGGGAAGACGTTGTACCAGTCCGATGGAACAGTGGTTTGCCGGAGCCAAGCAGAATCGGCACCACAGTCAAGGTGAGGTCATCCACGAGTCCTTCACCTAGAAAGCTGCTCACGACGACCCCTCCGTCGACGTAGACGTGCTTGATGCCCAAATCTTCCCAATGCCTGACAGCCTCACGGGGCGTCAACTTGATGGGAGTGAACCCGTTGCGCAAAGTGTCAGAGCGCGTCGTGAAGACGTGAACCTGACGATTTCCATAGGGAAGTTCCGGCACTTCTCTGATGAAGTCGTAAGTTCCTCGCCCCATTGCCACCAGGTCTATGTCGGCAAGGAACGACTCAAATCCGTAGTCCTCCGAGGGATCGCCTGCACCGGATAGCCAATCGAGCGAATCGTCCTCAGTGGCTATGTACCCATCCAGCGACATAGCGATGAATACGGATATGCGGGGACGAGACATCGTGTTGACAATAGTTGAGCGACGTCTCCGCCGTTCGTGGGCAGTGCAAGGACGAAGCAGCGGAGACGGCTCGGTCGCCGAACCGGGCGTTCAGGCGCGCTTCAGGTCGGTGACCACACCACCCGCGACGCGCACGATGTCAGCCGGCGCGGCGCCGAAGTTGTCGTTCCACGTTCCCGCCGCGGCCCACACTTCGTCGTATTGCAACAAGTCGGGGTCGACAAACACACGAAGTTGAGTGCTGTGACCAAAGGGAGGCACGCCGCGTCTGGGTTTGGAAACCAAAGAGCGGAGCGATCAAATGACCAGGTCCTGCGGCGTAGTCTCGCAAGGATGCTGCGAACCCTGGACCTCTCTGACAACGTTGTCGCCGCACGTGTGGTCGCCATCCAGCAGGCCGCATATCGAGTTGAAGCTGACCTGATTGGGTTTGACGGAATCCCCCAGCTGCACGAGTCAGTCGACAATCTGCCACTGCATCAACTTCAATGGATGGGAAGCTGGGAAGGCAATGCGCTTGTGGGATTTGTCGCGTGGTGTGCGTCAGCCGATCAGTGCGAGATTGACCGCCTTGCAGTGCACCCAGATTTTCATCGGCGGGGGCACGGTCGTTCACTGGTTGGGTCACTGCTCACTCACCGAGTTGTCATTGTCTCGACAGGAACGGCGAATATTCCAGGCCTTGGTCTGTACGAATCACTCGGATTTCGTCGCGTCGGTGTCCGCGAGGTTGCACCGGCAGTGACCGTCACCGAACTCCACTGGCTCCAGCCGACGTAAGCCAACTGTCATCCTGGTCAGGCGCGCTTCAAGTCGGTGACCACTGCGCCACTGGCGTGCACGAGATCGTTCGGCGCGATCGGGAACACGTCGTTCCAGGTTCCCGCCGCCGCCCACGTCTCGTCGTACTGCAACAGGTCTGGGTCGATGAAGATGCGCAAGGTAGTGCTGTGGCCAAACGGCGGCACGCCACGTTTGTGTTTGGCAACCTTTTTCCCCACCCGCTGCATCTACATTCGAGTCGAACTTTTCACGCACTTAGCTCCGATTCCCAAAGAATTTCGCTCAGTAACTGGCTGGGTCCCGTACACTTTGTTCAAGTCACCACAGTCGCACCTTGCGCCTCTTCTGACTCGGGAAGAGGAAACAATTGTGCGTCGATTGAACCGCTTGGGTGCTCTCCTTGGTGTTGCGATACTTGTGGCCGGCGGGTTTGCGACCGCCGTACAGGCTGCTGACGGCTCGCTCGACTCCACATTCGACAGTGACGGCATCGTCATCACCGACCTCGGCGGAACTGACGGCGGGAATTCAGCGGTGATTCAAGCCGACGGCAAAATCGTCGTCGCTGGATACAGCTACAATAACGGTGGACGTGACTTTGCGCTGGCGCGTTACAACACCAACGGCTCGCTCGACACCACATTCGACAGTGACGGCATCGCCATCACCAACCTCGGCGGAACTAACGACATCGGAATCTCAGTGGCGATACAAGCTGATGGCAAAATCGTCGTCGCCGGAGAGAGCAACAAGAACGGCACATACGACTTTGTTCTGGTCCGTTACAACGCCGACAGCTCGCTCGACACCACATTCGACGGCGACACCGGTACAGGCAATGGCATCGTCATCACCACCCAACAATCGGTCATCGATTTTCAATCGGCGTGGTTGACGAGGCTGGCAACATACACGCAGCCGCCATCGTTGGTCGACCGGTTGCAAGGCTTGCCGGTCATCCGTTGAAGATTCTTGAAGTTACTAGGCTGGTCACAGATGGTACAAAAAATTGTTGCTCAATGCTGTACTCGGCAGCAGCAAGAATCGGAAAGCAGATGGGTTTTGAAAAAATCCAGACGTACATTCTTGCCGATGAGGAAACTGGGTTAAGCCTAAAGGCTTCTGGATGGCGGCAGGAAGTCATTGCAGGTGGAGGCCAGTGGAAACATAGTGACGGCAAGCGGCGCAGAACCGATCAGCCAATTGGAAAAAAAATGAGATGGGCAAAAATTTTGTCCGAGGAGAAGCCAACTCCGCACATTGCGGATCAGGACAATATCTTCCAGCCAGACATCTTTGCAGAGCAAGAACAATGACCAGCGAACAGCAGCAGTTCATCAACCTGGTGCGCCTCGTTGTTCGCAGCGAGATTCACGCATGGCATCACCCGCTTGATGACGAGTTGCAGAAGCTGTGGGACGAGAGAATCAGCAAGGCGATAGACGAAATGGAGACGAGAGAGGAATGAACATCAAATTTACTCCCCGCGAACGGCAGATTGCCATGCTCAAGCAGCGGGGCGCAATGAACAAGGAAATCGCCATCGTCTTGGGTGTGACTGATGCGACGGTTAAGAGCCTCTACAAGAAAGTCTGTGAGAAGTGCAATGAGCGCGGCATTGATGTTTTTGCAATGCCGGTTGAACGCAATGAAAGGCTTACAGCGTTTCAAGCAC